>NZ_CAMLMK010000009.1 GCF_946481155.1 uncultured Flavobacterium sp. | reverse complement strand
TTCGGGGTTTGTTTTTTAGATAATTTTAGAAAACTGAAAACTGTGACTGAAAACTAATTATTCCACATAAAGGACCAACCCTTTCAGATAAGCTCCCTCCGGGTGGTACATGTTTACCGGATGATCCGGGCCTTGCGTAAGTTTGTGCAGCACGCGAATATTTCTTCCGCTTTCGATGGCGGCTGCGGCAACCGTGTTATAAAACAACACGTCGTCAATTACCTGAGAGCAGGAGAATGTGAACAGGATTCCTTTTGGCGCCAGGGCTTTCATTCCTGCTATATTCAACCGTTTATAGGCTTGGGTTGCGGTATGCTTGCTTTTGATGCTTTTCGCGAAAGCCGGCGGGTCTAAAACAATTAAATCATATTGCTGGTTGTGTTCTTTCAGGAAGGTAAAAACATCGGAAGCAACGGCTTCGTGATTGCAATCGTCGAAATTCAGTTCCATGTTTCTTTCGGCAAGTGCTACTGCTTTTTCTGAAATATCCACGGAAGCAACCAATTGGGCTCCTGCGCTCATCGCATATATGGAGAATCCGCCTGTGTAGCAAAAAGTGTTTAATACTCTTTTCCCTTTGGCGTACTGTCCTAATAATTTTCGGTTGTCTCTTTGATCAAGGAAAAAACCGGTTTTTTGGCCTTCCACCCAGTTTACGGCGAAAAGGATGTTGTTCTCTTTAGCTATGGTTTCGGGTTTATCTCCAAAAAGGAAGAAATCTTTTCCGGTTTGAGGAAGGGTTCCACTGCTTTTACAGTAGATCGTTTCGCAATAGTCGGAGAAATTTTGTTTGATGGCTTCCGCTATTTTCTCAATTTCCTGAAAAATTCCGCTGGAATGCGCCTGCAAAACCCAGTTTTTATCGTAATAATCAATGATCAGGCCAGGGATTCCGTCGCCTTCGCCATGTATCAAACGGAACGCATTGGTTTCTTCAAGATTCAATAATTTCAGGCGTAATTCCCAGGCACCCTTTAATTTATCCGCCCAGAAATTGGCATCAAAAACCTCGTTTCCGAAAGTCAGGATGCGGACAACAATGCTCCCCCGATCACTAAAGTAACCTGTCCCGAGATGCTTGTTATTGGAATCCACCACATCAACCATTTCCCCATCATTCAATTCCTGGCTAACGCCATATACCGCGCCGCTGAACACCCAGGGATGGCGGCGTTGCACAGATTTTTCTTTTCCCGGTTTCAGGATCACTTTCGGATAACTCATTGTTTCAAATTTTCGACAAAACTACCGATTTATTTCCACTCCATAAAAAAAGGCAGGATTACTCCCGCCTTTTTGCAATCAACCTCAATTATATTACCTCTTAACAAAGCGCTTCGAGATTGTTTTCTGGCCATCATTGATTTCGAAAATATAAATTCCGCCGGTAAGATCGCTTACATTGATGCTTTCTTCTTTCGTGAATTTTCCTTTTCCAACTTCCTGGCCTAAGTAATTTACTATTCTGTAAGATACTTCACGTCCGTCAACCGTAGCTATATGTAAATTGTTATCAGCCGGGTTCGGATATAAAGTCAAATCAAACGCACTGGCTTCATTTCCAAGCTGAGTGCTGGTTGTTGTTGCAAGAGTGGCCATTGCAGGAGCTCCGATATTTACGGTATAATCTTCCACCTCTCCGTAGCTAAACGTTTCACAAGCAGTCGGAGCGGAACCATACTTCATCTGAACTCTCATACGGGTATTTCCGGCCAAAGCTGTTGTCGGTATTGTGAAAGTTCCTGATAAAGTTGCGCTGCTGGACGAAGAACCTGCAACAACTTTTTCTGTTGATTCAAAAGTCCCGTTTTTGTTGTAATCGATCCAGATTGCCCAGTATTCCGTATAAGCAGAACCAGTAAATCCTGTGCTTACGTAAATAGTATTTGAACCATACGGTGCGTTTGCCACTAAATTGGTAAAGTTACCATAACCCGCATTAGCTCCGGTTGGATTAGCCATATTGTTTAAGGCTACATAATCAATAAACTCATCTACCACACTGTTCCCTTTTGAATTACAATATGTAATGCCTGAAGGAGAAGTAGTTACATTAACTGTATTACTTGATGCAGAAATATTTCCAGCGGCATCTTTAGCTTTTACAGAGAAAGTATAAGCCGTTGAAGCTGTTAAACCAGTTGCTGTATACGTAGTTCCGGTTACTGTAGTTAATAAAGTAGTTCCTCTGTAAACATCATATCCTGTTACACCAACGTTATCTGTTGAAGCCGTCCATGATAGATTTGTGGAAGTTGAAGTCGTTCCCGAAGCAGCAAGGTTTGTTGGGGCCGACGGAGCGATTGTGTCCCCGGCAGGAGCCAATGTAGTTACATTAACCGTATTACTTGAGGCAGAAACATTTCCTGCAGCATCTTTTGCTTTTACAGAAAAGGTATAAGCAGTTGAAGCTGTTAAACCCGTTGCTGTATAAGTAGTTCCTGTTACAGTTGTTACTAAAGTAGTTCCTCTGTAAACATCATAGCCTGTTACACCTACGTTATCAGTCGATGCGGTCCATGATAAATTAGTTGAAGTTGAAGTCGTTCCTGAAGCAGCAAGGTTTGTTGGGGCTGACGGAGCGATTGTGTCCCCGGCAGGAGCCAATGTGGTTACATTAACTGTATTGCTTGAAGCCGAAACATTTCCGGCAGCATCTTTTGCTTTTACAGAGAAGGTATAAGCTGTTGAAGCTGTTAAACCGGTAGCGGTATATGTAGTTCCAGTTACAGTTGTTACTAAAGTAGTTCCTCTGTACACATCATAACCCGTTACACCCACATTGTCTGTTGAAGCTGTCCACGATAAATTAGTTGATGTTTGCGTAGTTCCTGAAGCAGCCAAATTGGTTGGAGCCGACGGAGCCGTAGTATCCGCTACTGCAGTTGCTATCCCTGTTACCACTAAAGAGTAGTTCTGACTATTTCCTGAAAGCGTAGTTCCTTTATGGGTAATTGTTATTGTATAGGTTCCGGATGCTCCTGAAACCTCAACTCTTTCAAATGGATCTTTTACATTATCTCCTAATTCATTTGTATTTACTCCTGTTAATCTCCATGGCAAATAAGTTGTTCCCGATTTTGAAATTCTGATATCAAGGTCGTTAACCAGTCTCGCAGTGCCGGAATTTAACGATGTAGTTGCCGTCCCAGCAGGATCTGTCCAGCATATTGAAGCGATTAACTTGTTTACACCATCGCTATTTACATTTATAGTATAGGTTTGACCGGCTGTAAGCGTTAATTCGTTTATTATGGATTTATCGCCGCTATCTGTAATTGCCTGAGCTGCGCGTTTTGCATTTAAAAGTCCCCAGCCAAAATTAGCATCCGGGCCTGCTGTTCCTGCATCATCGGCTGTATGTAAAGCCAATCCTTTTAAGGTAGCCGAACGCATGTAAGCGCCTTTTTTGTTGTTGTGATGCTGTTGCAATAACAATAATGTCCCTGTTACATTGGGTGAAGCCATTGATGTCCCGCTGATAGACCCGTAAGCACTGTCGCTGGTTTCATACGTTGAATAGACACCTGTTCCATTTCCTGTAATATCCGGTTTGATTCTTAAATCATCTGTTGGTCCCTGGCTACTGGTGCTATTGATTGAAACAGAAACTAAATTCCCATTAGTGTCAATATTGGCATCATTAGCATTAGCTACAACCAAATTGTTTTTTGACGTTGCGTGCCCCGTTAATTTGTCATATTGCGGAAGGCTGCTGTTCAACGGTGATCCGTTATAATTAGTAGCGCCATCGTTCCCTGCAGCTACGACCATTAAATAATACGGCGCATTGTATAATAATGCATCCCAGTCTTTGGATTCCTGGATATAGGCGCCAAAATAATAGTCGCTTACCAGATCGGATCTATAGCCATAGGAATGGTTTGAAAGCAACATACCCGCAGCAGCAGCAGTGGTAGCTTCCGATAAATCACTGTTCCACATAAAGCTCTTAACTTTTGATTGGGGTGCCATCCCTTTTGCATTAGCCGTAAAACCTGAAGCTCCAATTGTTCCTACAACGTGAGCCGCATGAAAATTTAAAGAGGTGCCGCCTTCTGAAGAAGCATCTTCAACGGTGACTCTATTTGTGCCTCCAACTCCATCATACTCCTGATGCGTTACTCTGGCGTGACCACCATCCCATACATAAGCAATCATGTTTTGCCCATTTAAATCGAGTCCTAAACTCCCTCCGGAATGCAAATGATTTGCTCTTGTAGATTTTGCGGCCGCCACATTAAATGTTCTGTAATAGATTGGCGTTCCGTTATCTATTTTTTGAAGCTCTGCAATACCTCCGTCTTCAAGTATTAGCCGAATGGGAAGATTGTTTGCTTTTGCAAAGGCAAGAGCCTCAGATTTTTGTTTGTTCTCCTTAGAACGAAACTCAGTTGATAGCTTGTCCAACTGTTCCTTGTTGTAGCTACCTGCAATTTTACTCCTTTCCTGCGGAGTTTGAGCGCTTATTAAAAAGCTACCCGACAGCATGCTTAAGAGCAATAAACTTTTTAATTGTTTTTCCATTTTAAATTAGTTTTTTAGTTGATTTTGGGTATAAAAAATCCTAATTTACTGTCTTTTCTGACAAAATATTACTCTTATGTTGACTATATGTGGAATTTATCAGGTCCATAAACTTCGAAAAACCACTTTGTAGTAGATTATTACTCAACTTATTACGATTTTCAACTTCCAAATTTATTTAAAAAAAAGCTGGTCAAAAACTTACTTCTTGCCCGTGCATAAAAAAGGCGGGATTTTACTCCCGCCTTTCCTAAATTAACCGCAATCTATATTACTTCTTAACAAATCTCTTGGAGACCGTTTTTTGGCCATCATTGCTTTCGAAAATATAAGTTCCGCTTGTCAGATCGCTTACGTTGATGCGTTCCTGATCCGTGAACTTACCTTTTCTGACTTCCTGACCTAAGTAATTTACTATTCTGTAGGATACCGGACGTGCGTCGCTGGTAGCTATATTTAAATAACTGTCTGTTGGGTTTGGATATAAAATCAAATAATCTTCTTTAGCCTCATCCACCACAAGAACTGCTTGGGCTGCCATAGGTGCAGAAGTGATATTTACTGTATAATCCTCAACCTGCCCGTAAGAGAATGCTTCGCATGATGTTGGCACTCCGTTGTATTTCATCGAAACCCTCATTCTGGTAGCTCCCAAAGTCGCTGTTGTCGGAATAGTAATTGATCCGCTTACCGGAGTTGTTGTCGAGGTAGGTTTGCTCCATACTAATTCGCCTGCATCGGTGAAAACCCCGTTTTGGTTATAGTCAATCCAAACTGCATAACCTTCTGAATATACTGTACCAGTCCATGTTGGCGTGATCGTAATCGTGTAAGCTGTTCCACGACCGGCATTTGTAGACTGTGCAGTGAAATTCTCATATCCTGCTGTTCCGGTCGACGTATTGTTGATCGTTCCGAAAACCACTTTTCCTATTCTTTCATCATTTGTATTATTACCTTGTGAAGCACAGTAATTTAAAGCCACTGGCAATGTTGTAACATTTACTGTATTGCTTGACGCAGAAATGTTACCAGCTGCGTCTTTTGCTTTCACAGAGAAAGTATAAGCAGTATTAGCCGTCAAGCCTGTCACTGCATAAGAAGTTGTAGTTACGGTAGCCTTTAATGCTGCACCTTGGTACACATCGTATCCTGTTACCCCAACATTATCTGTTGAAGCAGTCCATGATAAATTCGTTGTAGTTTGTGTAGTTCCTGAAGCTGTTAAGTTTGTTGGAGCCGTAGGAGCTGTTGAATCGCCTGTTATAAGATTAACGGTATAATCTTCTACCTGTCCGTAATCAAACGTTTCGCAGGCTGTAGGTATACCGTTGTATTTCATTGAAACTCTCATTCTTGTTGCGCCTGTTAAAGCTGTTGCTGAAACAGTAAACGATCCTGAAACCGGAGTTGTTGAAACAGCAGGATTGCTCCAAACCAATTCGCCTGCATCGGCAAAATCCTTATCGTTGTTATAGTCAATCCAAACCGCATAGCCTTCTGCATAAACTGATCCGGTCCATGTTGGCGTCACAGTTATTGTTGTTGAAGCGCCTTTGGTTAAATTGGTTGAAATCGATGTAAAATCAGTATAACCCGTTCCTCCGGTAGAAGGATTGTTGATTGTTCCGATCTGCACTCTTCCGATCAATTCGTCTGCTACACTATTTCCTTGCGAAGCACAATAAACGGCAACAGCAGGTAAAGTAGTTACATTCACAGTGTTGCTGGAAGCAGAAATATTTCCTGCCGCGTCTTTTGCTTTTACAGAGAAAGTATACGCCGTTGCAGCAGTTAAGCCTGTCACTGCATAAGAAGTTGTAGTCACTGTTGCTTTCAATGTCGCACCTTGGTACACATCATATCCGGTTACGCCAACGTTATCTGTTGAAGCGGTCCAGGATAAATTAGTAGTAGTTTGAGTAGTTCCTGAAGCTGCTAAGTTTGTAGGAGCCGAAGGAGCAACAGTATCACCACCATCCAATGTAATTGACGATCTCCAGATACCTCTTCCGTAAGTAGCCGCTGTGATGTTATTGTCGATATAGTTTATTTCTAAATCCGTTACCGGAACGTTTGGCAAGTTGGTATCGAAAGGTTCCCAGGCCGACATGCTGTCGTCTTTGTAGTAAACCCCTAAATAAGTTCCCAGATATAATGGGTTCTGTGGATTCTGACCCTGGTGTACAATTACGTTCTTAGCTATAGCAGGCAATCCGTTGTTGATACTTGTGAAGGTTGCACCTCCATCGGTAGACTGATAGACAAGTCCTGCGGTTCCTGAGGTAACAGCATAGATAGTGTTGCTATTTGTTGAATGCACGCGAATGTCCTTCACGGTCGTTGGGAAAGTATACGCTAAAGCGAAAGTCACGCCTTTGTCGGTACTCTTGTATAATTTTGTGCCGTCTGAAACATACATTTTATTATCATCAGAAGGATCTATAACTAAATTTTCAGCGGCGGAAGCGAAAGATGTTGTACTTGCCACCCATGAAGTTCCGTTTAATCGGTACACTTTTGTATATCCTGCAAAAACCTGCCCTGTAGAGTTAATTGCCAATGGCGTTACCCAGTTTCCTGATTCAGGTCCATTAACACTGGACGATAAATTATCTCCGGCAGTAGTTGAAATATACAAAGTTCCTCCGGATTGGATAAATCCATAGAATTTGTTTTCATTTGTTGGATCTACTCCTGTGTCCATTCCGTCAGCTCCATAATAGTTTTTCCATTGATTGTTACTATATCCATGACCTCCATTATCCTGAAGACCTCCAACCATTTTGCTTGAAGTTTGTTTCGAAACCGAAATCTTATAGAACTGACTGATTTGCAATCCGGTAGTTAAACTTGTGAATGATGTTCCTACATTTGAAGACACATAGATTCCTCCGTCACTTCCACAATACAATTTGTTTCCGTAAAAACGTAAGAAGTGAATATCTGCATGCGTATATGTTGCTGCACTTGGAGAACTCCAGTTATTTACCTTAGTAAAGGAAGCCCCTCCATCGGAACTTTTCCAAACATTAAGGCAACCTGTAAAGACAACATTGGCATCTGTAGCAGATACGCCCAATGCTAAATCATACCAGGCTTGTGTCGACTCAAAAATATTTGTTGTACTTGCCGTTTTGGTAAATGTGGTTCCGCTATCGGTAGAACGGTATAGTCCCTGAAAAGCGTGTCCTGTTGTAGAACTAAGTACGTATACGTATGCCGAATTTGCAGGCGTTACATCGATAACCAAACGTCCTGAAGACGCAGGTAATCCACTTGTAATCGTCGTGAAAGTTGCACCACCATCGGTAGATTTATGGAAAGAACTTGGCTTAACCGCATAAATCGTATTAGGATCTCCAGGTTTTATCTTAATATCCTTAATATTTCCGCTTAGAACGTTTGTCCAGCTAACTCCTGCATTTGTCGTTTTGTAAAGTCCTGCACTTGTAGCCACCCAAAGAGTGTTGGCGTCGGTAGGGTGCATGTAAATATCCGATGCTGTCGTAAACGTATTGGCAAAGGACAGCCCTGTTGTATTCCATGTTACACCACCATCAGTAGATTTCAGAATTCCAACTGAATAAGTATCACTTGCATCTCTATCACCGGTTGCAATATAAATAACGTTAGAGTTATTATGCGCAACCACAATACCCGACACCCCAATCTGAGGTAAATTATCGGATAATGGTGCCCAGTTTACTCCTGCGTCCGTAGATTTCCAGATACCTCCTGCCGGTGCACCAACATAAATAGTATTGGCATTACTCGGATCCACATACACCACATTTACACGTCCCTGACCCGAAGACCAGGAGCCTGTGTTGGTATGGCTAAACGGACCAACCGGCAACCAATTGCTAGTTTTTGCAGTTGTAGCCGAGGACGCTCTGGATGTCGCATTACGCGAAGCAATCTTTGTCTGCCAAGCCGACCACAGTTCACCCGGCGTTGCAAGTGTACCGTCCGGATGCGTGTTATTGCTCCATTGGTATTCCCAACGCTTGAACGGTTTGTATCCGGATCCTTTTTTGTCTTTGTCGTGCTGACTCCAATAAGCATTAAAGGAAGCTACCATCTCCTGCATGGTTTGCGGACTGTTTTTTCCTGTTGCCTGTGTTTTTTTCATCCAGGGCGCATCTTCGTTGAACTGCGCAAACAGGTTGACTGAAAACAGCAGCAAAAGCACTGCTGAAACAATCTTTGTTTGTAGTTTGTTTTTCATTTGATACTTGTTTTTTAGTTTTTAGTAGTTTGGTAATTTTAATAAATTATCTGCAATATTAACACAATTTTTGTAATATTGTTACATTATCTATTTATTTTTGTAAGTAAAAACGCAAAAGCAGCCGAAGAGGCTGCTTTTAAAGGAAATCTTTTTTTAAAATTTATCTATTATCATTTCTGGAATATCACCTTTGATAATCAATTCAGCTTCAGCCGCTTGAATATTATTTTTTAATAAATCTTTTAGACACTGTTTCCTGCCCGTCATTTATTTCGAAAATATAAGTTCCGCTGAAAAGATTGCTGATGTTGATATTTTCTTGCGCAGTGAATTTGCCTTTTCCGACCTCTTGACCTAGATAATTAACAATCCTGTATGATGCTTCTTGGCTGCCCTTCAGAGAAACAGTCAGGACATCCGTTGCGGGATTTGGATAGAGCAATACTTTGTCATTTATTTTTTCCATAACTAATCCCGTATCGTCAGTTCGCGCTGTTCCGGAATAAGCCGCTCCAATACCTACCGCATAAAATGCATTCGTTGTAGCAATTACCTCAGGTGATCCTGCACCATAAAGATCTGTCGCGGCCTGGATCCCATAAGTCCTCCCATTCGCATAGGTAGAATTTGAAGATAAGTACACGTTCTCTAAACGAAAGGCAATTTTTGCCGCTTTATCAATCCCTATACCGGCAACGCTATAAGAATTCCCTTTATCGTTAGTTCCCGATTTTCCCTCGGTCAAGATATAAAACCAGTGATTTAAAACACCGCTGTTGGTATGCACCCCGCAATAATCGTTTCCGCTTCTGGGACGGCATCTTGATTGATTATACCAATACGTTCCTCCATAAGTATCCGGCTGTCCTTCGCTTTTTGGATTGCTCATGGAACGTAAAGCCGCATGCCCGGATCTTCTTTCTATGTCTTCACCTATAAGCCAACGCGATTTTGTAGGTGCAGCGTAGTATTCAATACAGGCGCCCCAAATATCCGAGAATCCTTCGTTCATGGCTCCAGACTCATTTTGGTATGCCAAATTTGCCGTAGCCGAACAAACTGCATGTCCAATTTCATGCCCTGCAACATCCACGGAGGTCAAAATGTCGAAATAGACATCGCTGCCATCACCGTAAGTCATTACACTCCCGTTCCAATAGGCATTGTCATAGTTCGTGGCATAATGAACATAACTTTTCAAAGCCGCTCCGGCATTATTATAGCTGTTTCTGCCATGCACAGTCGCCCAATAATCATAAGTTTTTTCAGCACCCCAATGCGCATCCAGAGCGCCATTGTCTTTATTGACGTTATTGAATTCAGCTGCAGTCCAGTTATTATCAACATCCGTGAAATTAACTGCTGTACTATAATTGGTTCCTTTTCTCATGTTATAGGTCATCACACCATTGCCTCTCGTGGCATCAGACAAAATGTAGGATGCGCCACTTAACGAGGTTTGAATAGACTGTGTTCCGCTATAACGTGTCGCCGCATTGGCTGCCACTAACACTGAAGCACTTGTTGTTGGGTTTTCTGCTTTCCTACCAATAAAAACTTTGGGGCTATGGCTGGTTACCCCAACATGCTTAATAGTAGCATTATAAAATAAAGCTTCACCGGTAACTGCATCAATATATAAATCACCACGGCTTACCGGGTTTGTGGCATAAATGTCGAATTTATAGGCTAAACGCACTTTGTCAGTGGCATCATCTTCGCCAATTAAGGGAAGCAGCACTAATTCTCCTGTAGGTTTTTCATAGTTAAAAGCTTTTGACTCTTCCAGGTTTTCCCATAGATATTGTTTCGCAGCAAGATGACGTGTCGCGAAATTAAAAGCCTGCTCTCTTGATATTCTCGGGGTTATATTTTCATTTTTCAAATTATAGTACTCCCCGCTCATTGAAACAAGTTTTCCCGATTTGGAATGAAGCGTATATGTGGCGAATTCAACTTTAACACCCTTATGAAACAACTGAAATTTTTCATGTTGAAATCCTAATTGGTCTGTTTCTGCCTTCATTTTTGAAAAATGAGAGTCGGCCTTTAAGCCTAATTGATCTTTAAAAACCTGCTGAAAATCATTCGCTTTGTACGCCGAAGTCTCCTTAAATACAATTAAGGTCGGCTTGCCTTTCTCATCTTCGATTTTCTGTTTTACAATTCTATCAGTTTCCTGAGCATTCAGTAATAATCCCAATAATGAAACCGCCATGGATAGGGCAAATTTCGCTTGTAATTGTTTTCTCATAGGTTAATAGTTTAGAGTTGTCATGTAAAACTATTCCTATAAATAATATAATTATTGAGGTTTTTCCATACTATATGTTAAATTTCTTACATTAATTTAAAGAATTCGTAACATACGTACAATAAATACAGAAAAACAAAAAGCAGCCCAAAGGCTGCTTTTATTTGAAAATATAATTAGAAAAACTATTCGATTACCATTTCCGGAATGTCTCCTTTGATGATTAGTTCCGCTTCAGTAGCCTGGATAATTTCTTCGACGGAAACTCCTGGTGCACGTTCCAAAAGCTGGAATCCGTCTGGCGTGATTTCCATTACAGCCAATTCGGTTACTACTTTCTTAACACAGCCTACGCCTGTTAAAGGAAGTGTACAACGTTTAAGTATTTTCGATTCTCCGGCTTTATTCACATGCATCATCGCAACGATGATATTTTCTGCGGAAGCGACCAAATCCATAGCGCCACCCATTCCTTTTACCATTTTACCCGGTATTTTCCAGTTGGCTATATCTCCGTTTTCCGAAACTTCCATAGCGCCTAAAATAGTCAAATCCACTTTCTGAGCACGGATCATCCCGAAACTGAAAGCTGAATCAAAGAAACTGGCTCCCGGTAGGGTCGTGATGGTTTGCTTTCCCGCGTTGATGATATCGGCATCTTCTTCTCCTTCAAAAGGAAACGGGCCCATACCCAACACCCCGTTTTCACTCTGGAATTCCACGGAAATATCATGGCGTACATAATTAGCTACCAAAGTTGGAATACCGATTCCTAAATTAACGAAGTACCCGTCTTTAACTTCTTTGGCAATTCGTTTTGCAATCTGATTTTTATCTAACATAATTATTTGATGATTTGAAAATTTGATGATTTGAAAATTACGGTTTCTTACATGAAGCTATAATCTTTGAAATTATCAAATTTATGGATTGTAATTTTCTGAATAATTCTTCTTTTGGATTTGGATAGAAGTCAGACTTCAAACACAGTTCCAACCAATAGTGCAATTCGTCTGCTTCTTTCGCTGAAATTTTGAATTTATGTATAAAATCGGCTTTACTCTCAGCGTTCTGCGCTTCTTTGATATTTGCTCCTATCGAGGTGCCGCTTCTGAAAATCTGAGATGCCATTTCAAAACGATTTGTCTTTCTGATTTCTTCGGAATAAGCAATAATATCCAATGCCAATTCAAAAGTTAATGTTAAAATCAGATTTTCTTTATCATTTCTCATCTTCAAATTTTCAAATTAAAAAATCTTCAAATTTACTTTTGTCTGACAGTACGTTGCTCAATTCTCTTTTCAAATTTCTCTCCCTGGAAAATGCGCTGTACCATGATTCCCGGAATGTGAATTTGGTTTGGGTCCAATTCTCCTGCAGGAACTAATTCTTCCACCTCAGCAATCGTAATTTTCGCTGCACCGGCCATACACGCATTGAAGTTTCTTGCCGTTCCTTTGAAAATTAAATTTCCGGCTTCATCCCCTTTCCAGGCTTTCACTATGGAAAAATCAGCTTTGTAAGCCAATTCCATGATATGCATTTTCCCGTTGAATTCGCGTGCTTCTTTTCCTTCTGCTACTTCGGTTCCGTAGCCTGCAGGAGTATAGAATGCAGGAATTCCGGCTTGTGCCGCGCGGCATTTTTCTGCCAAAGTTCCCTGTGGCGTTAATTCCACATCCAGTTCGCCGCTTAGCATCTGGCGTTCGAACTCTGCATTCTCGCCTACATACGAAGAAATCATTTTTTTAATCTGGCGTTTTTGCAGCAATAATCCCAATCCGAAATCGTCTACCCCGGCATTATTGGAGATGCAGGTCAGGTCTTTCACGTCTTTTTTTACTAATTCGGCAATGCTGTTTTCCGGGATGCCGCAAAGGCCGAACCCGCCCAACATGATGGTTTGCCCATCTTTTATATCGTGTAATGCTTCCTGGACATTACTCACTTTTTTGTTGATCATCTGGAGTTTGTGTTTGTTTAATTACGGCCCTAAAAGTATAAAAAAAACGCCTTTTAAAAAAGGCGTTTTGTATTTAGAAATCGAATTCTTCGGTTTGTGTATCTTCTTCCACGGCGAGACTGTCCACGACCTCTTTCTTAGGCGTCCAGCAATCCACTTTAATCGAGAAGTTCTCCGGCTTTTCAAATGGTTTCTGCGAAACGTTCAGGCTCGGATCAGCATAGCATTTCCTCATGAATATCCCCCAAATCGGCAAGGCCATTGTGGCACCCTGTCCCATATTGGTCTGTTCAAAATGCGCGGATCGGTCTTCGTTACCTACCCAGATTCCTGCGGCCAAATTCGGCACCATTCCTATAAACCATCCATCGGAATTGTTTTGCGACGTACCCGTTTTACCGGCTATCGGATTTGTTAAATTGTATGGAACTCCGGTAACTCTTGCTGCTTCCGGCGCGCTTCCCCAACGTAATCGGGAACCCGTACCATATTCGGTAACCCCTTCCATCAGTTTGATCATTGTATAGGCTACGTCTTTACTCATTACATCCCTTGATTCCGGAACCGGTTCGTATAAAACCACTCCATTTTTATCAACGATTTTTACGATTACCTGCGGTTTCATGTACACGCCCTGATTGGCAAACGTACTGAAAGCAGCCACCATTTCTTCCACCGTAATATCAACTGCACCCAATGCAATGGAAGGCTGAACAGGGATTTCAGAACTAACCCCAAGCTTTTTTGTCATATCTACAACCGCTTCAGGACCTACTTTATCGATCAGTTTAGCAGAAACCGTATTAATGGAATTCGCTAAGGCCGATTTCAGGTTCACCAAACCACGGTAATTTCCTGTGGAATTCTTTGGCGTCCAGTCGGCATCAATACCATAACGCCCTTTCGGCATCGTAAACGGAGAATCGACAATCGAATCACATGGAGACATTTTTAACTGCTCAATTGCTGTAGCATATAGGAACGGCTTAAATGTTGACCCTACCTGTCTTGCTCCCTGACCAACGTGATCGTATTGGAAATGCTTGTAATTGATTCCGCCTACCCATGCTTTTACATGCCCGGTTTGCGGCTCCATTGCCATCATTCCTGTCTGAAGGAAATGCTTGTAATATAAAATGGAATCGCGTGGTGTTATGGTTGTGTCTTTCTCTCCTTTCCAGGTGAAGACTTTCATTTTGGTCTTAACATCAAATGATTTTATGATTTTATCCTCATCAAAACCGCGTTCCTTCATGATACGCCAGCGCTCTGAATTTTTCATCGAGCGCTCCATGATTTGTTTTGTTTCTGCCTCGGTAATCCCCGTAAATGGAGCATTCGTGTTTTTCTCCTGTCTTTTATTAAATTCCTCCTGCAAGTTTGCCAAGTGCTCTGAAGCAGCTTCTTCGGCATACTGTTGCATTCTGGAATCGATGGTCGTGTAGATTTTCAGTCCGTCACGATAGATATCATATTCGCCGTCACCGTCTTTTTTCGGATTGTCTTTCACCCATTTTTTCATGAAGTCACGCAGATATTCTCTGAAATAAGTTGCGCTTCCTTCAATATGGCTTTCCGGCGTGAATTTTAAAACGATCGGTTTTGCCTGGAAGAATTCCTTTCTTTCTTTGGTTAAGAATTTGTTCTTTTCCATCTGGTGCAACACCACATTACGTCGGTCGGTTACTTTCTGCAAACGGCGTACCGGGTTGAACAATGACGGATTCTTAAGCATTCCCACAAACATAGCCGCTTCATCAACGGTTAAGTCTTTAGGTTCTTTCCCGAAATATACTTTTGACGCCGAACGGATTCCAACCGCTGTATTAACGAAATCCACTGTATTCAGATAGTGGGCAATGATTTCCTTTTTGGTATACTGACGCTCCAGTTTGGTTGCAATAATCCACTCTTTTGCTTTTTGGATAATACGGAACAGAAAGAACTTGGACCCTTCTCCGTGGAAAAGGTTTTTCGCCAACTGCTGCGTAAGTGTACTAGCTCCACCGCTGCTTCCTAAGCTTAATGCCGCACGAAGCGTTCCTTTGGTATCAATACCCGAATGCTCGTAAAAACGCTCGTCTTCCGTAGCGATTAGCGCCTTAACCAGATGATCCGGCAATTCGGCGAATTTTACCGGGGTCCTGTTTTCGAGATAGAATTTCCCGATGGTTACTCCATCCGAAGAAATGATTTCGGTTGCTACATTTGAATTCGGATTCTCCAATTCATCAAACGATGGCATCGACCCGAAAAGTCCCCATGAAGCGAAAAGGAAAAATAAAATTCCTCCTCCAAAACAGTAAAAAAACAATTTCCAGAATTTCTTTACGTAAGGAGAAAAATCTTCTTTTTTATTATTGATTAGCGCCATTTTAATTCGTTTTTTCTATTCTAAAACCTACTTCCGAAACACCCTGCAATTGTTCTACGCCCGGAACTTTTCCGGTTTCCCGAACCGCCTGCTGTATGCTGACCACATACTTCCCCGCTTTCGGAAATCTTGCATTTTCCTTGTACCACAACTTGCTTTCCTTTACATCTGAAAACCCTTCTCCCATAAGGCTTCCATCCGGATTGGCCATTTGGTATTCCAGGGTATCAACTTTGGTCACACCGTCGGGTTGCAGCATCGATACGATCAGGAATAAGTTGTTATAAGGATACTCATTAGTATTTCTGATATTCACGTACATATTGTAATCCTGAACCGTATCTTTTTGTTCGAAAGCGAAAGTTACTTTTTGTTTTTTATGCCAGGAACCATCGATTTGCTGATACTCGTCAAAGACTCTTTTCTTATCACACGACAGTAGCGATAAGGACAAAGCCATTCCAAATAATAAGATTTTATTCTTTTGAAGCATTTTTATCGTTAGAGGGTTTGTTTCTATTGGGTCTTCTGTGATTTCTGTTTTGATTCTCAGAATTTTTGTTCGGATTATCCGCATTTTTATTCTGATTGTCTGCATTGGCCGGTCGTATAGCTCTTTCGGTTCTTTCGCCTCCTTCACCTTTCTTTTCTGCTACGGCGTTTGGACGTTTTTTGTTCGGGCGTTTCTTTTTCTTTGGCTGATCGAAACGCGTCAAGCTGTCCTGACCCACTGCATTCTGGAAGTTTTTCTCTTCTTCCTGAACCATTTCCACAGCATAATCCTCAAGTGATTCCACTTTCGTTTTTTGCTTGTTGAGCGCCATGATTTCTTTCACCTGATCCACTTTCAGTACGTGCCATTGCGCATAGTTGCCTACATAAGCAAACCACATCAGGCCTTTGAAAATGTCGATTTTCTGGCAAACAGCTTCGCCTTTTTCGGTATATAATTTGGTTTCCATTTCCGGAAAACCTTTTAATGCATCAAGATAAGTATCTAATTCGTAGTTCAGACAGCATTTCAGTTTCCCGCACTGTCCCGCTAATTTTTGCGGATTCAGTGACAATTGCTGGTAACGTGCCGCTGATGTATTTACGCTTCTGAAATCAGTTAACCAGGTCGAACAGCACAATTCGCGTCCGCAAGAACCGATTCCGCCCAAACGTGCCGCTTCCTGACGGAAACCAACCTGCTTCATTTCGATTCTCGTGCTGAATTCTTTGGCAAAATCCTTGATTAACTGACGGAAATCGACGCGGTCGTTTGCCGTATAGTAGAATGTCGCTTTGGAACCATCGCCCTGGAATTCAATATCCGAGATTTTCATTTCCAGTTTTAAGGCGATAGCGATCTCACGCGCACGCACTTTCATCGGATCTTCCTTATCACGGGCATCACTCCAGATATCAATGTCTTTTTGAGATGCTTTTCTATAGATTTTCGGCACTTCCCCTTCGTGGTTTACCGCCTTTTTCTTCATTTGTACTTTTACCAGCTCGCCAGTTAACGTAACGATCCCTACATCATGGCCCGGCGACGCTTCGGTCGCAACGATATCCCCGATGCTTAAGGTTAGTTTTTCGGTATTGCGGTAAAATTCTTTTCTTCCGTTTTTGAAGCGTACTTCCACGCAGTCGAAAGGCTCCTGACCGCCCGGAAGCGTCATGTTTGCCAACCAATCAAAAACAGTTAATTTGTTGCAGCTATCGGTGCCGCAAGTCCCATTATTTTTACACCCCTTTGGCGCACCGCCATCGGAAGTTGAACAACTGTTACATGCCATAATTTTGAATATATAGTGATCGTCCACCGTGGCGGACTACTTTTGCTAAATTAATTTTGTGTGTAAAGATAGTGTTTTTTAGTTGCAAACCTGCAAGCCTGAAAATCGCCAATCCTTAATTTTCATACAAATGAAAAAACCTGCCACAGTATTAAAACGCAGCAGGTTTAGTATTAGTATTTTAGAATGTTTTTATTCTAAAATTTTGAATAATTTATCGGATAACCGGATGCGGAAAGGTACTTCAAAAGTGATTTTATCGCCTTTGGATGCCTTCGTATTTTCTTTTCCGTTCACAAACATTTTTTCGATGATTAATTCCTGTTCGCCGGTGGTTGGTCCCGAAATCAGAATCTTATCTCCCGTTATAATTTCCTGGTTTTCAATTAAGAACTGGCCCACGCTCGCTTTAGTGAAAAAGTGCTCGCCTTTTCCAATCAAAACTTGCTTAACTGTTTTCTTTTTTCTGATTTGCGTTACCGTGCTTACTTTTACAGGTTGCTTCGCTAATTCTTCAAAAATATTGCGTTCCCCGCTCTGTTTAAATTTCAGGGCATCTGATTTCCCTTTTTTGAAAACCATGTTGCCGTTCTTAATGCCTCGGCGTAATTCTTTTTGTTTTTCTTCCGGAAGATGGATCATCTCCACGCAATCCGTTGAACAGCAGTTGTGCATGGTCTCCGCACATTCGTCACATTGGATGAACAGTAAATGACATGCTTCATTGGCACAATTCACGTGCGTATCGCATGGTTTTCCGCATTGGTGGCAGTTGGCAACGATATCGTCTGTGATTCTTTCTCCTAAGCGATGATCGAATACGAAGTTCTTTCCGATGAATTTACTTTCAAGGCCTTCTTCTTTAATCTGTTTGGCGTATTGAATGATTCCGCCTTCCAGCTGGTATACATTTTTGAAACCCTGATGCTTGAAATAGGCAGACGCTTTTTCGCATCGGATACCTCCTGTACAATACATCAAAAGTTTTTTATCTTCTTTGTACTCTTTTAATTGCTCGTTAATGATGGGCAACGATTCACGGAAAGTATCCACATCTGGCGTGATTGCCCCTTTAAAATGACCGATTTCGCTTTCGTAATGGTTTCTGAAATCTACCACAATCGTGTTCGGATCTTCCAGCAATTCATTAAATTCTCTCGCTTTTAGATGGATTCCTTTATTGGTTACGTCGAAAGTGTCATCGTTTAATCCGTCCGCTACAATTTTATGGCGGACTTTCACCGTCAGCTTCAGGAAAGAATGGTCATCATGTTCCACGGCAACATTCAGTCGGATGCCTTTCATAAAATCATAAGCTTCCAAAGTATCACGGAAGGCTTCGAAATTTTCGGCCGGAACCGACATTTGCGCATTGATTCCTTCTTTGGCGACATACGTACGGCCTAAAGCGTCCAGTCTGTTCCAAACTAAAAATAAATCGTCTCTGAATTGTTGTGGGTTTTCAATGTTGGCATACGCATAGAAAGACAAAGTCAGTCTTTGTTTTCCCGCCTGATCGATCAGTTCGGCTCTTTCTTCTGCGCTTAAGGTGTTATACAGTTGCATGCTATAAACGTTTAAGTGAGAAATGTATTTCAGGACTCTAAATGGAAGAATCCGGTGCAAAAATAATCATTTAAAATTAATTTCAAAATATATTGATTATCAATGCATTAAAATTAATTTTAAAAGAAATCACACTGTTGATAAGATTGTATTTGAAACTTCGAAAAAAACATTATTTTTACAAAAATTTGATAGCCATGAGTTCAGAAAAAGAAGCAAAATTAAAAGCCTTACAATTAACATTAGACAAATTAGACAAGACCTACGGAAAAGGAACCGTGATGAAGCTTGGAGATGCAGCGGTGGAAGAAGTTGATTCTATTCCGTCCGGTTCATTAGGGATCGATTTAGCCTTAGGGGTAAACGGTTATCCGCGCGGAAGGGTCATTGAAATCTACGGTCCGGAATCTTCGGGTAAAACGACCTTAACCTTACACGCCATTGCCGAAGCCCAGAAAGCCGGCGGAATTGCTGCCTTTATCGATGCGGAACATGCTTTCGATCGTTTTTATGCACAGAAATTAGGAGTCGATATCGACAACCTTATTATATCACAGCCGGACAATGGAGAGCAGGCTTTGGAAATCGCTGAGAATCTTATCCGTTCCGGCGCCATTGATTTAGTGGTAATTGACTCGGTAGCCGCATTAACGCCGAAAAGCGAGATTGAAGGCGAAATGGGTGATTCCAAAATGGGATTGCACGCGCGTTTGATGTCGCAGGCACTTAGAAAATTAACCGGAACCATCAACAAAACGAACTGTACCGTTTTCTTCATCAACCAGTTGCGTGAGAAAATCGGGGTGATGTTCGGGAATCCGGAAACGACTACGGGTGGTAACGCCTTGAAGTTCTATGCTTCGGTTCGTATCGACATCCGTAAATCGACACAGATTAAAGACGGTGAAATGGTGTTGGGTAACCGTACCAAAGTGAAAATCGTTAAGAATAAAGTGGCGCCGCCTTTCCGTACCGCGGAATTTGACATTATGTATGGTGAAGGAATTTCCAAAACCGGAGAAGTTTTAGATTTAGCCGTTGAATTTGAGATCATCAAGAAAAGCGGTTCATGGTTCAGCTATGGCGACACGAAATTAGGACAGGGACGTGATGCCGTAAAAGCTCTGATTAAAGACAATCCGGAATTAATGGACGAATTGGAACAAAAAATCAAAGATCTGATAAAAGCACAAAACAACTAACTAATAAAAATCCCGATATTTTCGGGATTTTTGTTTTTTACACGCAACCTTTTTAAAATTTTGCATCCTATAGATACAAACACGATGACAATGAAAAAGATTTTTTTATTACTGATGGTTCCTTTCCTTTATCTTTCTTGTAGCAAGGATTCGGACACAGAAGATGTAACATTAGAATTATTACCTGTGAGTGAAGTGGAATTACCTAATAATTTCCATGCTAACAGCGAGAATATCATTACTGTAAAATTTGTTCGCCCGACAGATTGTTATGCGTTCAATCAGTTTTATTATGAAAGTACCGATACGGAAAGCACTATTGCAGTGGAAACTACCGTATTTCATTACAATAACGGTGGCTGCATGCCGTTGCAAAGCAATAATGTAGCTACACAACATTTAAAATTCAGACCTGAGAATACGGGTGAATATACCTTAAGATTCTGGCAGGGAAAAGATGAAAACGGAGATGATTTGTTTTTAACTTACGACATTATCGTCGAGTAATTAAAGTATTATTTTGGGGTTAGAACAGATTATATATGATTGTCAGAGGAATGATACGGCTGCTCAGGAACAGCTGTACAAACTCCTTGCCCCTAAATTATTCGGCGTCAGTTTAAAGTATTCAAGAAATTATACGGAAGCCGAAGACAATTTGCAGGATGGATTCATATTGATCTTTGAGAAAATAAATAAGTTTGAGTTTAAAGGTTCTTTTGAAGGTTGGGCAAAAAGGGTAATGATCAACAATATTCTGCAGAAGTATCGTACCGAGGGCATTTTTGAGATCATTCATGAAAACATTCCCGATTCTTCAGAAGTTGAAGTTGAAGACGAACTGATTTCAATGGATTTCCTGGTCAGCATCATCCAACAGCTTCCCGACCGGTACCGATTAGTTTTCAATCTTTATGTCATCGATGATTATTCCCACAAGGAAATTGCAGAAATGCTGAAGATTACCATCGGAACCTCCAAATCTAACCTGGCCAGAGCCAGAATGATTTTGAAAGAAAAAATTGAATCGCAACAAGCAAACAAGAAATTCACGTCAGCAAAATGAGTGAAAGAAACAACATAGACAGACTTTTTCAGGAAAAATTCAAGGACTTCGAAATGGCTCCTTCCGATAAGGTATGGGAGAATATTCAGTCTAAGATGAATAAAAAGGAAAAGAAGACAAACCTGTTGCCTTTCTGGCTAAGACTTTGCAGCTTTGCCGCTGTATTCTTAATCGGGTTTTCCGTTGCCACTACGTTTATCGCAGGTCCATTCGGACTCAAGGATTTATTGATTGAAGGCGAAAAGGAAAACAAAGCAACCGATAAGGAAACCACTGCCACTGAAAAAGAGGCACAACAAAATACCATTGTTGCCAGAGATTCTTTTGAGAAAATAACAAACGGTGCTGTGGTAACCACTGACACGGAAAACAGTTCCGACAATCCTACGGCTGTTTCTTCATTGAGAAATGTTTCTTCATCTAAAAGCCAAAGCCCAACTGCTACAAATAGTTTAGGTAATGGCTCGAAAAATCAGCAATCGGAAACCTCCAAAAATAGCATCCGAAAAGACCGCAACATTATTGCAGGCGGTTCGGATAAAAATACCATCGCTTCAGTTGGCAAAAATTCCGATAAGAAAATAACTTCAACGGTAACCGGTAAGAATGGAACATCCAACACTGGAGTTGCTTCCACTACTATCGCTTCAGAAAAAAATAACAAGGAAGCAATCAATGGTAAAGAAATGGGTATTACTCCTGAAGGAATTGCTTTAGCGACTTCAACAGAGAAAAACTTCGCTGCCGAAAATAAAACAGAAGTATCAGATACTGAAAATGTAAAAGATACGGATTTAGATGCCAATTTCATGGAATCCAGCCAATCAAAAGTGGCTTATGAAACAGGACATCAGTATGTTTCCTCTAAAAATACCGACCTTTCAAATACGTCTGATTCCAATACAGGAAAAACGAATTCGGTGAAAACGGAAACAACTCAAGCTATCCAAAAAACGAATTTGATTGTTGATGTTGCAGAAAGCAAAACCCTTGAAAAAGGCGTTCTTGCTGTGACCGATTCCCTGGCATCCGGTAAAGAAACTGTTGCTGCAAAAGCTGAAGAAGATAAAGTTGAGGAAGATAAAGACAAAAAAGACAAAAAAGAAAAAGGAACAAAATGGGTTGTCAGCTCGTCCTTTTCTCCAATATATATGAATTTGAACGGCTCGGGCTCTGCATTAGATTCCAAATTTGCCGAAAACTCAAAAAGCTACCAAACCAGTGCGAGTTATGGAGTAGGGCTGAAATACGCTATTAACGATAAATGGGCAATAAGAACCGGTGCAAATGTGCTTAACATGGAATACAACACCAATGATCTGACCTATTATTATTCAACTAACGGTGCCGGTTTAGAGCACGTTAACGAGAATGGAACCGGAAGCGGAATCGTAATCGAGAATCCGGATCCAAAAGGCATTGCCTATAGTGACGATGGTATGGTGACAACACGCTACAAAGGAAATGTGAACCATAGAATAAATTACATAGAAGTTCCGTTGGAGGCTTCCTATAAAATAATAAATAAGAAATTCGGAATTGATGTTATTGGAGGGGTGAGTTCGCTCTTCTTAAATGACAACAGGGTTTCTTTGGTTTCCGCGGAGTCGAATACAAACATCGGCGAAGCAAACAACCTGAACAAAGTGCATTTCAGTACGAATGTAGGTTTAGGACTTCGATACAATTTTTTGAAAACCCTACAAGCTAATGTTGAACCGATGTTCAAATATCAAATCAATACGTATAGCGGCGCTGCCGATAATTTCAAACCGTATTTCTTTGGTGTGTACACCGGAATAAGCTTTAGCTTTTAAAAGTTAGTTAGTTTAAGTTTTAGTTAAGTCAGTCACTTTCTGTGGTGGGAAGTGGCGTAAAAAGCACTCTTTTGGGTTAGAGTGCTTTTTTATTTCTTCTATTTTGCGTTTTCAAATTGCTGAAGCTGCTCCAAAATTACATTTCTCACCTGCTCTTTTATAGCTTTTTTGTCTTCCATGGTTTTCCCGGCTGTCTCTATGGGTGTATGGATTTTAGTTCGCATTCTGCCCGGGCTTCCGCTAAAGAACGTAAACGAAAATCGCTTTTTCACATCACCGAAGGTCAAAGGCAAAATAGGCAATTGGTGTTCGATGGCAATACGAAATGCGCCATCTTTAAATTCATCCAGCAAAATGGATTCGTCTTCGGTTACGCCTCCCTCCGGAAAAATACAAATGCTTAATCCCTGATTGATTCTTTTTTGCGCGCGTTCAAAAACTTCAAAACGACTTTTCGAACTGTTGCGGTCTACCATGATACAGGTACGCTTATAGAAAAAACCAAAAATCGGAATCTTCACCAATTCTTTTTTGCCGACAAATACAAACGGGTTGTCTTTCACCAGAATCAGCATCAGCATAATATCCATCATCGACGTATGGTTAGCCACGACCATGTAACTTTTTCCCTTCTCGGGTGTGTATTCTTTTTCTATCAGATAATAGAAGCCCATTCCGTACAAAATGATCTTCGCCCAGACACGGGCCAAAACAAAAAACTGCGGATAAGTTCGTTCCGATACAATCGAAAGAAACAGAAACGGAAACATTATAATGATTGGCACAGTCACCAAAATATAAAACCAGATGCGCCAAAGCGTCCAGAAAAGAATCTTGAAAATTTTCATAGTACCAAATGTAATAATTCAGGGCAAACATTTTAGTAAAACCTTTACCTTTGCGTAAATTTTTTAACAATGGCAAAAATATTAACCGGCGTTCAAAGTACAGGAACGCCACACTTGGGAAATCTTTTGGGTGCAATTTTACCCGCTATTGCGATGGCGAATACACCCGGAAACGAATCCTTCCTTTTTATTGCCGATCTGCATTCGGTAACACAGATTAAGGACGGGAAAACATTGCGTGAGAACACCTATAGTGTAGCAGCAGCCTGGCTTGCCTGCGGGTTAGATATTGATAAAGTTGTTTTTTACCGCCAAAGTGATGTCCCGCAAACGGCAGAATTGTCGTGGTACTTAAGCTGTTTCTTTCCATTCCAGCGCCTGACACTGGCACATTCTTTTAAAGACAAGGCTGATCGTTTAGACGATGTTAACGCCGGATTGTTTTCGTATCCGATGCTGATGGCTGCCGATATTTTATTGTATGATGCGAATCTTGTTCCTGTTGGAAAAGACCAGTTGCAGCATTTGGAAATTACCCGTGATGTAGCTTCGCGTTTTAACCATCAGATGGGGGAAACCTTCGTATTGCCGGAAGCGAAAATCCAGGAAGACAGCATGATCATCCCGGGTACCGATGGCGAGAAAATGAGCAAATCCAGAAATAATTTCATCAATATTTTCCTGGAAGACAAAGCGCTGCGCAAGCAAATCATGTCGATTGAAACGGACAGTACGCCACTGGAAGCACCAAAAAATCCGGACACCTGCAATGCATTTGCCTTATATAAATTATTGGCCACTCCGGAACAAATCGAAAAAATGCGAGCCAATTACCTGGGTGGAAATTACGGATACGGCCACGCCAAACAGGAGTTGTTCGAATTGATTGTAGAGAATTTCAAAACCGAAAGGGAAAAATACAACCACTACATGGCTAACCTTGACGAAGTAGACAGACTGCTGAAAATTGGCGCCTCTAAAGCACACCAAGTGGCTGATGCAGTTTTAACTAGAGTTAGGGAAAAATTAGGTTACGAGTAAATATTTTTAAGCCACGAATACACGAATAGTAATAGTACTTAATTTATGTATTCGTGGTAACACAATTTCTTCTATATAGCTTCGAAAAGTTTTCCCGGCAACGGACGAATGACGCCTTTCAATTCCATATTTAGCAGTAGTGACGAAATTTTGAAGATGGGCAACTCACATTGCAAAGCAATAATGTCCAGTAATTCCTTGCCATTTTTCTGAAGGAAGTCGTAGATTCTCTGTTCTTCAGGTTCGAGGGTTACGAACAGCTGTTTCTGCACTGATTTCGTGTTTTTTTCTCCCAGTTCCCAATTGAGCATGTAAATAAGATCCGCAGCGGAAGTCAGCACATTAGCGCGTTGTGTTTTGATCAGGTTGTTGCAGCCCTGACTGTATTTGTCCGTACTTCTTCCCGGAACTGCAAACACGTCCCGATTGTAATCGTTGGCAATGGAAGCGGTACTTAAGGAGCCGCCCTTTTCGGCGCTTTCGACAACAACAGTGGCTTCCGTCATTCCTGCAACAATGCGGTTGCGCTTTAAGAAATTTTCCCTGTCCGGATTGGACGAACTCCAGAATTCCGTCATGAAACCGCCGTTCTGTTCCATTTTCGCAATGTACTTTTTGTGCATTTTTGGGTAAATCTGGTTTAATCCGTGCGCCAGTACGCCGACCGTTTGCAAACCACAATCCAAAGCCGCCTGATGCGCAACAATATCTACACCATAGGCAAACCCGCTAACGATTACCGGATTCAACGGCGCTAAATCTTCAATAAGTTTTCTTGTGAAATCGGCACCATAACTAGTGATTTGGCGGGTGCCAACTATGCTTATGAGTTTCCTGTGCTGCAAATCGATGTTTCCGGACTGGAACAAAATCGTTGGGCTGTCAATGCAATGCTTCAACCGTTCCGGATAATTTGCGTCCTGATAAAAAGTGTAATCAACCTGTTCTTTCTCGATGAAGTTTAGCTCGGCTTTTGCCAGGTCAAAGACGTACTGCTGCTGCAGATTCTTAAAAAGTATTTCGCCTACCCCGTCGATGGCTACTAATTGTTTTTTCTTCGCTCCGAAAACCTTCTCAGCGGAACCTAAATGATGGATGAGTTTTTTGGCGACGATGTCACCCACTCCCTCCACTTTTAACAACGCAAGCGTGTAATATAAATCAGATGTTGTCATGGCGTATAATAAAGCGTCAAAGAAAATCATTTTTAAAACAATTTGAAATAAAAAGATTACAAAAATATTAACAGTCGCTCCCTTAGCCCTGATAGAGCGGTTATCCTGGCATTGTGAGATTGCCGCGCAATCTCGCACTGACAGATTAGAGCGAAAGCAGGAAAATGGATTCCAAGAAAGCGCAAGCCATTCGCTCCCAAAGCCTTACCCTTGGATAGCCGATTGTTAATAAAATTTGTTGATAATTTTTGGTTGTGGCTGTTGAATAATTAAATTTGTAGATATGAAGATTGAAAACTACATCTCGGCTTTACTGTATCGCTATCAGTGCGTTACTGTGCCCGGTTTTGGTGCATTTCTGACTGAAATTCAGTCGGCACAGCTGAACGGGAATACTAATACGTTTTATCCGCCCAAAAAAGTGGTTTCCTTTAATCCGCATTTAAAAAACAATGACGGGTTGCTGGCCAATCACGTTTCGCTGCAGGAAAAAATTTCCTATGACGAGGCTGTGGCAGCGGTTCAGAATGAAGTGGCTGCCTGGATTGACAAGTTACAGCGAAGAGAAGTACTGACTTTGAAAAACATCGGGGAAATTTCAACAAACGCGGAATGGAACTGGGTTTTCGAGCCTATTACTTCTGTGAATTATTTAGCAGATGCTTTTGGTTTGACCGCAGTAGTTTCGCCGTCGGTTACCCGTGAAGTTTTAAAAGCACAGGTGGAAGCACTGGAAGAAAAAGCGCCAATTATCTTCACCCCTGAAAGAAAGAAAAATTATTCCTTCCTAAAATATGCCGCGGTTTTTGCAGTCATGCTGGGCTGTGGTGGAGTGGCATACAAATACCAATACGACCAGCAATTTGCCAGCGAGACATTAATCGTTGAGAAAGCAGTGCAGGAAAAAGTACAGAACAGAATCCAGGAAGCGACTTTCTTTATTGAAAATCCGCTGCCGGCTGTTACGCTGAACATGACTGAAAACGCGATCAAACCTTATCATATTGTGGCGGGTTCTTTCCGAAATCAGGCCAATGCTGACAGGATTTTTAACGAATTGCAATCGCTTGGATTTGAACCTATTCGTCTGGAGCAGAATTCATTTGGCTTATTTCCGGTTTTGTACGGCAGCTTTTCGAGTTATACTGAGGCTCAAATCAAAATGAAGGAAATTCATAAAACGCACAACAAAGAAGCCTGGTTACTGATTAAAGAACTATAAAATTATTAAATCCTCAATTTTTGAGGATTTTTTTATGGTTTTATTGCTAACTTTGCAAAAATACAATTACAATGCAAGAGAAATTTCCCTCCGACTCCCTTACCATTTTAACCGACCTGGTTTTGCCGGGAGAAACCAATCCTTTGAACAATCTTTTTGGCGGCGAATTGCTGGCGCGTATTGACCGTGCGGCGAGTATTACCGCGAGAAGGCATTCGCGCAGAATTTGCGTAACGGCTTCGGTGAACCATGTGGCTTTTAACCGTGCGATTCCTTTAGGCGCCGTGGTTACGATTGAGGCGATGGTGTCGAGAACCTTCACGAGTTCGATGGAAATTGTGATTGATGTCTGGACGGAAGACCGTGAATCAGGAATAAAAAACAGCGCCGGTCAGGCAATCTATACTTTTGTGGCAGTTGACGATACCGGAAATCCGGTTCCGGTTCCACCAGTAGTGCCGCAAACCGAGGAAGACAAAAAGCGTTTTGAAGCAGCGTTGCGAAGAAAGCAATTGAGCTTAATCCTTGCCGGAAAAATGAAACCTGCCGACGCTACGGAATTGAAGGCTTTGTTTTCCGGGGAATAAAAATACGGTTGCAGGTAGCAATTCTAAGATTTAAAAAAAGCTGTCAAAATAATTTGACAGCTTTTTTTTACATATTACTAATCCAACTCTGCGGATTGAGCGTCGTAGTATTTTGCAGCACCAGGAACTTCATCACCGATTTCCCGGAAGAATTCGTATGGATGCGACCGATATTCTGTTTGGCCGAAACCTTATCACCTTTCCCAACGGCAACATTTGATAAGTTAAGATATACCGTAATATAATCTCCGTGCTGGATATAAACAGCTTTATTATTCGCATTGATTACCTGCACCTGCAATACCTCACCGGCAAAAACTGCTCTGGCATTTGAACCACTTTCGGTAGTGATCTCCACGCCGCTGTTGTGAACTGTTAAATCCGGATAGGACGGGTGCGGTTGATCGCCATAACCCAATGAAACGTATCCTTTAACCACCGGCCATGGCAAACGTCCGCGGCTTGCTTTGAAGTTGTCGGCCAATTCTTTTCCTTCCGTGGTTAGAACGAATTTCGCCGGATCATCCGCAGATTTTACGATAGTTTTTCCGGAGGCATTTGTTTTCTTATTGGCAGCAGCAATCGCTTCACGAATCATTTTTCGGATCTGTGCGTCGATTTTTTTAGTTTCCGCCTGCATTTTCTTAATTTCGGCGGCGTATTTTTTCTTGTCCTTCTGTACTATTTTTGCCAAACGTTGCTGTTCGGCTTTGTCTTTC
Organism: uncultured Flavobacterium sp.; assembly: GCF_946481155.1. Next base: position 16,330 of record NZ_CAMLMK010000009.1, on the reverse strand, counting down.
TCGTATTCTCTTTTCTCTTTTTCGCTTTCGATCAGGACTTTCTCTTTTTGCTTTTTCTTTTCCTGTAAAACGGTAGTCGCTACGGAAAGCTGGTTGGTCTTCATCTTGATTTCATCCCCCTGCATTTTTCGGAAACTGGCATATTGCTTCATGTACTGCATCCTTTTATATGCCTGAAGAAAATTTTCCGACGATAGCACAAACATTACGCGACTTTGTTCCGAGCGGCTTTTATAGGATTTGACGATCATATTGGAATAATCCGTCTTCAGATCCTTTAATTCCCTATTCAACTTGTTGATTTCGAGTTGCTTTAGATAGATGTCGTCCGAAAGCAATCTTTTCTGTTTTGAAGTGGTATTGATCAGCTTCTGGCTCAGCGAGATTTTCTTGTTCTGTTGCGCAATCTGACCTAAAATATTTTTTTCCTTCTTTTTTTCTTCCTGAAGACGCAATTGCACTTCCTGGATTTCTTTCTGAAGCTGCGCCTTACGCTCTTCCAGCTGGCGTTGCTTATCGTCATTAGGTTGTGACCAGGCTGCAGCAGCCAGGCAAAAGAAAAATATAGAAAGAAGTAGTTTACGCATCGTTTGTAATTTTGGCAAATTTAATCAATAAAAATTTGTTCATAGCCTTCCGGAACATCATAAGTGAATGATAAAGATTCATTAAACGCGAATGAATTGTATCCAATCTGGATGGACACTTTTTGCTTCTGCTCCGCTTCAATGGCGATTTCCAAAGGCATAAATCCCTTAGGTGACTCTTTATGTGAAAGATAGCTTATGTCCAGGGACCGTTCTTCCGCTTTTTGTATAAGCGTCTCCTTTTTCAGCAGGAAATTGGCGCCTTCGAATAAAAACGTTTTCTCGGTTCCGTTTTTTACACTTTTCAGTTTATACAAATTATTTTCGATTGACTCTGCGTATTGACCTTTTGTCAAATCATCGATTGCCATTCCGAGGAAAAGGTTCTGCACTTTCTGGAAATCAAGATCAGTGCCCAACCAGTTGCTTAGCGCCGTGTAATTCCCTTCAAAATATTTCCCGTTGATTTTTTCGTAATAGCTTACTTTTTCCGGAGTAATCAACGCTTTTGCCATAGTGATACCTAAAAAACGTACAATCACAAGGATTTTCTCGTCTTTTTTGATGCGGATTTCTGCGGTTACGTTCTGTGACTGCTTTTCGTCTTCGTACTGCGCATTGGCTTTGATATTGAGCGTTTCAAAGTTTTTCCTGTTGGCGTAATGCCCGGAAATGATTTTGGACAGCGCTACATTTTCAGATGCTGCCCCCTGTTCTACGGCAACCTGTTTCGATTTACAGGACACTAAAAATACCAGTCCGAAGACCACAAGCAATTTTCGCATTATTTTTTTTGTTTTAGCAATTGTTCCGCCTTTTTGAAATAAGTTTCCTTTTTCTTTTGGTCACCTAATCCGTTGTAGGCTTCTCCGAGCTGGATATTGAAATTAATCTCTAAGTCAGTATCATCTACTACAAAATCCATTCCCGAAGTTAAGAACTCCAATGCTTTTTTATAATTCTTTAATTGGTTTTGGGCTAAACCGGCATAAAAATACAATCGGGCATGCGTCGGATACATTTCAAGAAATTCCTGAGATTTTGCACGGACTTTGTCAAACTGGTTTTTATCGGCGTACGCCTGCAATAACAACTCTATAACGAGTATGTCGTCTTTTTGTTTCACAAGGCTTTTCTCAAAATAATGAATGGCTTTCTCCGGTTTTTTCTTATTCAGGAAAAATATCCCTATTTCCTTGGCTACATTCACGGTCGTGTCATCTCCGAAATAATCAACGGCTTTATCCAATTCCTTATCGAACGTGTTGGAATTATTGACAAAAATCAAAAATTCATTCAGAATCCGATGTTTGATCTTCATCTCAATTTTAGGGCTTTTCAATGCCGCGTGCATTGCCTGTGCCGCTTTTTCCCCATTGCTGTTGTTCAGATGAAACTTAAACAAGCTGACTTGCGCCCAGTCCGAATTTGGAATGTTCTGCTCCAATTTTTTGGCTACTTCCAGGGCTTTTTCTTCCTGGTTGTTCTCAGAATACAGGTAAATCAGCTGGATGTAATTGTCTTCCACATTTGGGAACTTGCGGATGGCTTCTTCCAATTGCTCCTTCTGTGGTTTTTTGGACTGGCTTTCGCTCATGATCTGAAGTTTGTACGTCTCCATCATTTGCGAAATATTGGACGTGCGTTCCATCTCCTCAATTAAGGCATAAGCTTTGTCAAACTGTCGCGTATACATATAAAGTGATACCAGATCGTCCTGAAAACCTTTATCGAATTCAATCAGTTTCTGGACTACGGTAATCGATTGCTGGTAGTCTCTTGTTTCATAAAAGACATCGTATAAACCATTCCAGTACCAACGCTCTTTTGGGTTTAGGTCGACCGCCTTCTGAAAGGCACGCTGTGCTTCCGGATATTTCTTCAGCGACAAAAGATTTTTTCCCAACTCATGGTACAGTACCGGATTGTTGGGTTCCATTTTGATGCATTTTTCGATCTCGATAATGGCTTTGTCGTAATTCTCTATTCCTTTTTGCTTAAGCGATTCGAAGAAATGTTCGTGAAAAGCATTTTTGGAAAGGGCAATGGAATCCGGTTCGATTTGCGCAAAAGAAAGCGTGGAGATCAGTAAAATCCCTAAAACAATTCCTTTATGTATCCAACGTCTTCCTGTCATTTTCTATTCTAATACGGAGTAATCTCCGATGCTCACACTGGTAAACTTCCCGTCAAACGTAGCGTGATTCCCGATCATGGCATTGTCGAGACTCGCATTTTTTATATGAGCGTGCGTTTGCACTAAACTGTTCTTAATTTTTGTGTCAATCAGATGTGTTGCCTTTCCCAGCGAAACGTTTGGTCCGACAGTCGAATTGATCAACACCACGCCATCCCCAATAAAGCAAGGCGGGATAATAGTTGAATTCTCAATTCGCACAGTATCCGAAACCAGGTTGACACCGTCTTTCTCAAGGAAACTCAGCATCCTTGAATTGGTTTCCACCGTTACATCTTTGTTTCCGCAATCCATCCATTCGGCTACAGTACCGGGCACAAATTTCATGCCTTTTTGTTTCATATTTTCCAAGCCGTCCGTCAATTGGTATTCGCCGCCTTTTACAACATTGTTATCTAATAAGAATTGCAATTCTGAACGCAAGGCTTCACCGCTTTTAAAGTAATAAATTCCGATGATTGCCAAATCCGATACGAATTCTTTTGGCTTTTCCACGAAATCGACAATCTGATTGTTTTCGTTTAGCTTCACCACACCGAAAGCGCTTGGATCTTCGACCTGCTTTACCCAGATAACACTGTCTGCTGTAGTATCTAACGTAAAATCGGCTCTGAAAAGTGTGTCCGCATAAGCCACCACTATGGGTCCGCTCATACTTTCTTTGGCACACATGATCGCATGAGCCGTTCCTAACGCTTCATTTTGGTAATAAATCCTTCCTTTGGAACCTAATTTTTCAGCGATGGCAATTAAGTCTTTCTCCACCTGTTTTCCAAAACTTTCATGAATGATAAAAGCAATTTCCTCAATATCCTGATTGATTACGCCCGCGATGTCTTCGACTAAACGATGTACAATCGGTTTTCCGGCAATCGGGATTAAAGGTTTTGGGATGGTTAAAGTATGAGGTCTAAGACGAGAGCCACGTCCCGCCATTGGCACTATGATTTTCATTTTATTAATTGTATAATGTATCTTGTTGTTCTATATTAGTTTCACTCTTTATTGAAAACCGGAAACTGCTCACTATTTTACTCCGGTACTTCCGAATCCGCCTTCACCCCTTGAGGTTTCAGAAAGCTCGATCACTTCCTCCCAAGTTGCTCTTTCGTGTTTTGCGATGATCAGCTGGGCAATGCGCTCGCCATTTTCGATTACAAACGTTTCATTGGATAAATTCACGAGAATCACTCCAATTTCTCCCCGATAATCCGCGTCAACGGTACCCGGTGAATTTAAAACCGTAATTCCTTTTTTGAATGCAAGTCCGCTTCTGGGACGTACCTGTGCCTCGTAACCTATTGGCAATTCAATAAAAAGCCCGGTTTTTACTAAAGCTCTTTCCAGCGGCTGAAGGGTTATAGGTTCGATGATATTGGCTCTCAAATCCATCCCCGCCGAAGCATTCGTTTCGTAATTGGGCAATGGATGTTGGGATTTATTGATGATTCTGATGGTCATTTTTGGATAATTATAATATGAAAGTCTAAAAGTAAAAAAATTAAGCCACTTTTCAGGCGTTTGCCTTTATTGTTTTTCTGGAAAAAGGATGTCTTAAGCCCTAGGTTTTCGTTTGATGATGCGCAATAAGGTTTCTTTTTCGTTGTGGTAGATGAAATAGGTAAAAACCAGGATGGCAATAATTCCGAAAATATAGCTTTGACGGAAGATTGGCACATAGAACGAAAGACCTGCCAATAGTGTGGAAATTCCCAGATAGCCAAAGATACGTTTCTTGTCATACGGAATCGGATACTGCTTATTTCCAAGGAAATACGAAATCCCCATCATAGATCCATAAGCCGCCAAAGTCGCCACAGCCGAACCCATGTAACTGAATTTCGGTATCAGCAGGTAATTTAAAAGCAATGTTATTATGGCACCAACAGCTGAAATATACGCACCTATTTTGGTCTTGTCGATCAGTTTGTACCATACGGAAAGACTGGTATAAATTCCGAGGAAGAAATTGGCCAGAACGATCAGCGGAACGACTTTCATCGCTTCCCAATAGTCGGGATTCGGAACTAAAAAATATTTAATGATATCGGAAAAAACGACTACGCCCAGGAAAATCAGCGATCCGAAAATGACAAAGTATTTAGTGATGGTGGCGTAGGTTTGCGGCGCATTTTCGTTTCCGGCATGACTGAAAAAGAACGGTTCAATGCCTAAAGTATAGGCGGTTCGGAACAAGACCATGAACAACCCGATTTTATAACACGCACCATAAGCACCGATTTCGGCCAAATCAACATGCATTAGTTTTAACAGGATTTTATCGAAGTGCTCGTTCACGCCAAACGCTAATCCGGCAAAAAGGATTGGGAAAGCGTATTGCAGCATTTGTTTCCAAAGTGGAAAATCGAATTTCCATTTCAGGGAATAGTATTCCGGAATGAACACCAGCAGCGTAGCTAAACTGGCCAGCAGATTTGCAACAAACACGTAGCCTACCTGAAAATCCTCGATATAAATGCTTTCTAAAAATCCGTTTTGATGGCTTTCTGCCAATTTGGGGAGAAAAACCAAAAAGAATACGTTCAGGCTCAGATTAATAATCACGTTTGCGATTTTAATCACAGCATATTTCATTGGTCGCTGGAAAGCCCTAAGTTTGCAAAAGGGCACTACTACCAATGCATCCAGCGCCAAAATCCAAATCGTGTAGGTGATGTATTGCGGGTCAATGTTTAGAAATCCGGCCAGGGCATTTTTAAATAGCAGGGCAATAACGAGAAACACTACCGACGTCCAAAAAACAGAAATCGTGGTGGTTTCAATAACGCTTTTCTTATTCTCTTCTTTGTTGTAAAAACGGAAGAAGGCAGTTTCCATTCCGTAGGACAATAACACATTGAAAAAAACCATGTACGCGAATACAACCGTCACCTCTCCAAAATCGCTGGCATTCGGTAAAAATTTTACATACAAAGGATTGAGCAGGAAACTGATCATTCGGGGAAGCACCGTAGCAATTCCGTAAATAAAAGTCTGCTTGAAAAGGTTTTTATAGACGCTCAAAGTGTTTTTGTTTTGGCTGATGATATGCAAAAGTAACTATTCCCGGTTTTTATTCATAACCGGATAGGCAAGCATTTCTTTTTCGTTGACGTTTTCCAGCGTATGGATCGCCGATTTCCCGTTTACGATGAAATAAAGCTTTGCTTCATTGCTTTCCGGCAGTGGCTCGTTCGTTTCTTCTTCGGTATCCGTTCTGCCACCTTTTTTGGTTGTAATACCGGCCATGTAGTTTAAGTCGTCTTGTTTTGAAAATAGGGCTTCTTTGCCTTTAAACACAACTTTCTGTAATTGTACTGTTTTGGAAAGCGGCGATTTGAAACGCACATGAAAATTAATTCCGGCCCCGCCTCCGCGAACGCCGGCCATCCATCTTTCAAAATAAACCTCTTCAATGGAAGTCGCGATTTTTGCGGCAATTTCTTTTTGAGACTGACAGGAAAAAAACATCATACTCATAATCAGCAATAGAAATGATTTCATGATTTTTACTTTTTAGGTGAGTCCGGACTCGTTTAAGATTTTTACAAAATGAAACCCTTTCGGCCCATAACCCTGATTGTAGTAGAAACGGTGGGCATCAAAATTTGTTGTAAAAGCGTCGAGCACAATATTGGTGCAGCCCATCGACAGCGCTTTTTGTTCGATAAAATCGGTCAGCATTTTTCCGATTCCCTTTGAGCGGTGGTCCTCATGTACGACAAAATTGTCGATTTCGAGATATTTTCCGCTCCAGAGTTTGGTGGAAGCCCAGCAACCCGTAATGCCAACGCATTTTTCCTTGTCGAAAACAGCTATCTGGATATAATTATTTGGAATCATGTCCTTTAAAAAAGTCTGGTACTTTTCAAGATTCATGTTGGGATAAAGTTGTTGCATCAGTTGGAACTGTTCTGTCATTTCATCCAGTGTTGTGAGTTCTTTAATTTCCACATTCAAGTTGTTTGAATTATCATATAAATTTAAACAAAAAAGGAGCCAACATTCATTGACTCCTGTTATTATTTAACGAATTTCACATATAAAATTAACATCTTCCAACTTTTATTGCGGATAAAAAACTAATTCACGCTCCTCAATTTTAGCGATCCGGTAATAATTTATTTGCTGATTGTCGAAATACTCCAGCAAGGCTTCTCCATCTTCTATTGGAAATGGCGGTTCTATAAAGAGCGTCATCTTATCTGCATCTGAATCGGACAAAACGGTATCCTCAGAATTGGTTTCCCTGTTGGTGAAGTTAGCGACATAACGCAAATCCGAGACTGCGATAACTTTTGCCTGTTTACCTCTAAAGTACAATTGGCTCAAGGAGATTTCAGGCGAAAGCGGTTCTTTGAATTCTATAAAAAAATGAGTGCCACTGCCGCCGCCACGTACTCCGGAAATCCAATCTTCAAAATAAACATATTTAATAGTTCCCTGAAAGCTGCCTGGGATTTTTACTGTGGTTTGTGGTTCTTTTAACGGTTCAAATTCTTCCTTTGAACAGCTTTGAAAGAATAACAATAATGCTACAAATGATAAAATTGCTTTCATTTCTTAGTTTTAAAATGATTACTTCAAATCAAGAATTACAACAAACAACAGCTTATTTCCTATTCTCGATCATAATGAGAAGGTGATGCTTTTTATCATTTGGGGAATGGCATCATCATAAATAATTTACTGCAAAAAACTTTCGCTTAATGAGTTGACGGTCACAACATATTGATAATTAATATCTTATATAAAGTTAACGAAAAAATATTTTACCTGATCACAGTGCTAAATAATTTTGCAATGCAATACGTCAAAAAAAAGAGCCGGCAAATTGTGGCTCTTTTAGATACTTTATGATCCTGTCGTAAAGAAATTCTGTTCCAGTGTTTCCTTAGGTTCAGGGATATCGTCTTCGGTTAATGTTTTCAGTGTTTTTTTGCTTAATTTTTTGGAACCGACAATTCTGTTCGCCTGATTTTGAAGGCATCGTTCAAACAAATTCCGGACGACACGCGCGTTTCCGAAACCTTCGTCTTTTTTTTCCAAAAGCAATTCGAAAGTATCCCCTAGTTTTTCTTTTGCATCTGGCGTAAGAATGAAATCTGATTTTTTGGCGAGATTTTCAAATATTAAAACCAGTTCGGATGCGGTAAAATGATCAAACTGAAAATACCTGCTGAATCTTGAGCGAAGGCCCGGATTGGATTCAACAAAAAGTTTCATCGGCTCATTATAACCGGCTACTACTACAGCAAGGTCCTCCCTGTGGTCTTCCATTCTTTTGAGCAGCGTGTTTATTGCCTCACCCCCGTAATCATTTCCAAGTCCGTTAGAATTCAGGGAATAGGCTTCGTCAATAAACAACACTCCTCCAAGGCTTTCCTTAACAATCGCGTCGACTTTCAGTGCGGTCTGACCTACGTAGCCCGCCACCATTCCTTCCCGATCCGTTTCCACAAGTTGTCCTTTTGTCAAAAAGCCCAGATGTTTGAAAATTCGGCTCAGCAATCTTGCCACCGTGGTTTTCCCTGTTCCCGGCGGGCCAAGAAAAACAGTATGCAGCGTAATTTCCGTATTCCTTAAACCTTCCTCGGAACGTTTCTTCTGGATTTTCAGGAAATTGATCAGTTCGTTCACATCCTTTTTGATTTCTTCCAATCCAATAAGACTGTTTAATTCCTCTAGTGTTTTGGCCAGCGTGTCATTGTTTTCAGGCTTTTTCTCTTCTGCGTAAAAAAAAGCATCGGCTTCCTTTCCGATAATGCCATAAGCGTCCGAAAGGAACTTTTTCAGAAACAAAATCACCTGACTTACTCTGCTGTTTTTATTATCCGACAAAACCGTCACCACACTGCTTTTCGGTTCGTCAACTGTTAACGGTAAAAAATTATCCGCTGTGATTTTTTGGAAATGGGCAGCGAAATTTGGCGACATGATCAGTTCCGAAAGTGCTTTGGCCTGCTGCGGGTTTGCGAAAAGGTCATTGCGCAGCACATCATAATAATAAGCAAGGATAAACTTCGATTTTGGATTTGTCCCTTTTTCAAATTTTCTGCTTAAGGAAATCAGATCTGAAATTAAAAAATGTTCGGTCTTAAGAAGCAGTTTTCTTTCGGGGCCAATCACTAATCCGTTGATCTTTTTAATGAATTCGGGATCGCTGTTTAATTCGGCACACAGTTTTTTAATTTCCGTGGCCTGGCTTTCAAGTTCCTGTATAAGTGATTGTGTTATCATCATATTTCTGAAGGCGGCTTAAGAAATCATCATTTGGTGCACAATCTCTTTTACTAATTTTGCATGGTCTTCTCCCGGTTCTTTCCAGCAGATGCCCATCTCGCGTAAATCGTATTTTGCCACTACCGATCCGTAATTCTGTTTCTTTCCGTCAATGGTAGGATGTCCGATTACATATATCGACTGTGCTAATTCTATGGCCAATTCTATATCATGCGTGGAAAAGATAATGGTGTTGTATTCTGATGCATCGACCAGCAATTCGAAATCTTTTTTTACTTCCAGAATGTTTCCTACGTCCAATCCTGAGAACGGTTCGTCCAATACCAGGAATTTTTCGGAAGAGAACAGCTGTTCTATGATGGCGGTTCGCTGTCTTTGTCCACCCGAAAGCTCGTTCGGATATTTATTGCGACAAGATTCTAATCCCCATTTTATAAGGTAATCGTTTATTTTAGCTTCCTTTTCCTGAGTTGAAAGCGTTGATTTTCGCAAGGCAAATTGCAAAGCCTGCAACACGGTTTTATGGCGGAATAAAGTATATTTCTGGTCAACGAAACCGATATCCCCTTCCTTTACCGTTTTTGCTGCGTTCACATCCGGATTGTTGAAATCCCTAATCAGAATTTTACCGGTTTTTGGAGTAACAAGTCCTGTCAATGCTTTGAAGAATGTCGATTTTCCTCTTCCTGAACGGCCTACTACTGCAATGACCTGACCCGTATTTGCGACATTTTCCCTCACCACGTCTTTTTCGACCAGCGAAATATCTTTGATGATGGTAGTTCCGTCATATTCTACGGAAAGATTTTCCACGTAGAGTAATGTTTCCTTAAATGAGTATTTCATTCTTTAGTAAAATTAGATTTTGGAATAGCGGAAAAGTGACTTTCTGAAGAAATTAATCGACCAGTCCAATCCCAAGCCAATCAACAAAATAATGATCTGAAGCGCGATGATTCTTCCGTGGTTCATAAACTTATCGGAATTCTTGATTAGGAAACCAAGACCTCCCGAAGCAACCACTATTGACTCCACCGTTACCAGCATCATCCACGTAATGGCAAGGTTCTGACGGATAACATCCATAACATAATCCACTCTTCCTAAAATGATTACCTGCCACAAAACTTCAAACCTATTGCAGCGAAGTGTTTTCGCGTGATCGAATTCCTCTTGCGGAATGTCCTTTACCACTGCTATTAAGGAAGTCGTTAAAAATGTGGTCAGGAAGATTACCAAAATCCAGATCTGCATATTTCTTGCCTCGTGAATAATCAGCGTAATGTAGAACGACAATCCTGTAAAAGGCAAAAACCTAAGTTTGGTCACAAACTCCGAAACAGGTTTCAACACCGGAATCGGAAGCGTGTAGGCAAACAGGAGCGCCAGGATAATTGCTATGAAAATGGAAATAAAACACAGCTTCAGCGAGTTGAAGATATGCTCCACCAAACCTTCATTATAAAGGCTTGTGAAACCTTCCATTACCTGTGCCGGCGAAGGAAAAAGGTGTTTTTGCCCAGATGTCCCAACAAACCATACCACGATTAGCAAAACAATCCATGCAATTAAAATCAGTGTTCTTTGCGCTTTGGATATTTTTTCGAAAGGAATAAAGAGTTTTTTCATTTACAGGAAAAAAAAAGCTACTCAAAAAATTGAGTAGCCTTATTTTTAAATTGATTTTATTTTAAGAAGGTAACCACCACTCTACGGTTTTGGGCTTTGCCCTGGTTGGTACTGTTGTCTGCCACCGGTTCGTTTTGGCCTTTACCATCGATTAACTGGAATCTGTTTTGTGGAATTCCTTTTTGAGTTAAGTAATTAACCACCGCTTGTGCTCTGTTTTTTGACAAAATTAAGTTAGCGCTGCTGTTTCCTGTGTTGTCGGTATGTCCAACGATAGTCAGTTTAGAATTTTCAGCCTGGATTAAAAGGTTGTAGATTCTTTCTAGATCTTTACCGCTTCCTGAAATATCTGCACTTCCTGTATTGAAATTAATCTTCCATTCTCCGGACGCCATTACTTCAGTTGCCTGCGCAGTATAATCTGCTTTATCTGCCGAATTGGATTCGATATCGTTGATGTTTTTCAGGAAGAATAAGTTTACTGCTTCTTCATAAGGAACCACTTTACCAACATTTTCGTTGAAGCTGAACGGATTCAGTTCTGTTAAATAAGTGCCTACTTGGTTGTAAACGGATTTGTATCGGTTCACACCGTCTGAAAGTCCGAAATACTGCATAGCATCCGCGTAGTTGAAAACCTTTGAACCACCCATGTTATAAGTAATTCCGTTTTTAGTGCCTTGTTGTCCCTGGAACATTTTGTACCAGTATTCTGCATTCTCTACCTGGAACGTTTCCGCTACAGCTTCTGATGCTCTTTTTCTCCACTCGTCGTGGTTTTTCATTTGGTTTGAAGCCGTTAAAGCCGATTTCAGGATATTCGAAACGATTTCAGGATTTTTAACTGCCCATTCTTTCAGACCGATAAGGACTGTTGGCATCTGGTTGTTGAATTCTTTTGTTGAAACGATATCCACGAAACCTGAAAGTTTGTCGAATACCATTTTATCACCTGGTGTCCAGGTAGCACAACCGTCGATTTTTCTGTTTACCGTTTTCCCTGTTAATTTACCGTTGGAAACTTCTTTTAAAGAAACGGTCCATCCTGTATTTTGGGATTTGATCAATTCCTCCGCCGATTTCATGTAATCGTCATTCTCGGAAGGATAAATATTTACCGCATCCGCATCATAAGTAGCAGGATCCGGATTTACTTTTAATCCGTTAGCGAAACAGTAGTTTACCGTTGTAACCCAGTCACCATCGCCTAATACCGCAGAAACTACTGCGCCTTTCATGCTTTTAGGATCTGATTTCCAGCTTGGAGGCCCGATAAGTTTGTCTTCACCGTAGCTCATACCAACTGCGCCCAATACCTGAACATGGTACTTGTCATTTCCGTATTTTTCATTTAAAGCCTTTTGCACTGAGCTGATGTAAAACGGCGCACCGTCTCCCATGATCATTACTGCAAAAGCACTTTTATCGGAATTCGGGTAGGCAGTACCTTTGTCGTATTCCTCGATAAATTTCATTTGCATGTTACGCAATTCTGATAACCAGTCCTGACGGATGATTTCTAAATTCACGCCATTTTTTTCCATTTGGGAACCTTTGGTTGTTTTAGGTCCGCCATTGGCAACGATAATTCCCGACTGTGCATTCCAGGCATATCCTGCGATTCTTACTTTTGGCTTGCTGCTTACTTCAGTTGAAACTTCTTTGGAAGGAAGTGGTAGTTTTTCAGCATTGGTAATATTGTTTACATCGGAAGTGTTCACCTCAATGCCGGTTAACTGTTTTGAAACCGCTGTTCTGATTCCCGGCGAAGCAAAGTAAACCCCGGTTAGGATAGCGCCGACTGCCCCAACGACAATCAGTAATTCTGAAAACGTAGTTAGTTTTTCTGTTCTAAGTATTTTTCCCATCGTATATAAAATTTGTTTTTTTCTTAATTAAAATATATCTCCGAAACCGCCACTGACCTGTTTGTCTTCTTTGGTCATTTTGTAATTCGGGCTCGTGTATTTTGTCGAATCCGGAATCGTGTTATCGCCTGTTTTGATTTTATCGGCAAGCGAGTCTAATCTTGTATACAGTTCGTCGCTGTCTACTGAATATTGCGAAGTCAAAGCATCGATGTCGATAAGGTTTTCAGACGTTTTCGCGATATCTAAAGCAATTGTTGACGTTACGACCTCTAGAGCATATTCCAGCTCCCAGTCTTTGGTAAACATCATGGCGTTTTTAGCGCTTTCAGTCGCTGCTTTTGCGTTTTTAGCAAACTCATATTCCTTTCTAAGCATGATAACCGTCGCGTCGAAATCGGCAATTTTGATATCGATTGCTGTTCCGGCCAAAGTTAGTTTTCGGTCCATTTTACCTAATACATTAGCTCTCACACCATACTTTTGGATGAAATTCTTGCTTTGCTCGTATTGGTGTGAAATTCGCTGGGAATCACTTAATTTTCTGGCAAGTTCGCTCTGCAGGGCTACATATTCGTCGGTATCTTTCGCAGAAGCGCCATGAATACGGACCATTTCATCCATAGCGGATTTTAATTTCTCGCATTGTCTTTGCAGGCTGATTACTTCCTCCTGAAACGATTTAGCTTCTTTTTCCGATCTTGAAGCTTCCATTTCCATTTCGTTTTTCAAACCTTTCAGTTTGGCTTTGGTGGTTTTAAAAACTTCGCGGTTTTTTACCATTTTCTGTTTTTGCTCTTCCAGTTCGCTGAACGGATTACTCTGGATTAAAGCACGGTGCATTTTTCTTGTGGCGAAGCGAAGACCTTTCATGATTACCGGGAACATCATCACTAAGAACACAAGGAAAACCCCTGTAGCTGAAAGTGCGATTGCCTGTCCCAACATAGTGAATAATGGCGGAATGATATACGTCCACACCAAATAACCTCCGGCTCCCAATAACCCAAGGGCCAGTAGCCAGAAGAGATTTTTTTCGCCTTTTTTAAGTGTATTTGGATTTAGTGCTATTTCACCTTTGGATTCGTCAAAATGTTTAAGAATCGGTAAATCGAGTAGTGGTTTTTCCTGATTGAATGTACTCATTGATTATAAGTATTGGTTAATTCCTTTAACAACAGTATTGATCGATTCTAAAATTTTGTTTTTAGCTACTGCGTTGGCGGAAATTTTTAAGTCTAATTCGTCAAATTCCTGTTTGTTATTGAAGTCTATCTGTTCCAAATCGGATTTTGATTTCATTAGTTCAGACTGTAATTGTTGAATTTTTGCTTCCAGTTCTGAAATATTTTTGGAAAGCTTTTGCTTTTCATTGGTCACCGAAGCTACCAGGTCGTTTCGCTTGCTTAGTCCCGTTGTATTGTATTTTGTATGAACTCCTTCAATCTCCTGAATATAAAATTTGGATTTCTCTAACAGGAACTCTTTAGTCAATGCAGGGTTAAGACTTTTTCCCATCGTGAAAGCCATCTGGTAGCTTTGTGGGTTAGTCGCGCCAACGGCAACAACCGATTTATATAGTTCAAAGAAATCAAAACCTTCGTGGTTCAGGCCTTCAAAACCTTTTTCATATACCTGATAAATTTCATCAAGATAAGGATTTGTTGTGGCATGTTCTGAAGCAGTTACATTTTGAGAAGGAGTAGGGAATTTATTTTCCGTGGGAAAATCTGTTACTTCTGGAGTGGTTTTTTCATCTGAAGTTTCCTCATTGATAAATAGGCCTTTCCAACTGAATTTATCTTTAGACATAAATTTAATTTTTGTTACTTAGATTATACGAATATAGTATTAAAAAGTTACGCGTTGGATCAAAATTATTTTTCGGAAATAAAAAAAGCCAACAAAAATTGCTGGCTTTCTTTTAGTATTATCCTGAAAATGTCTTAATTATTTAAAGCTTCTGCTCCACCTACGATCTCTAAGATCTCGTTTGTAATGGCTGCCTGACGTGCTTTGTTGTAAGTCAGTTTCAATTGGTTTCTCAATTCGGTTGCGTTGTCGGTTGCTTTGTGCATTGCCGTCATACGTGCTCCGTGCTCTGCAGCGAAAGAGTCTCTTACTGCTTTATATAATTGTGTTTTTAACGACTTCGGAATCAGTGTTAACACGATTTCTTCTTTTGTCGGCTCAAAAATATAATCTGAAGTAGTAACAGCGCCTTTGCTTTCAATCGGTGCTAACGGCAGGAATTGCTCGGTAACCACAATTTGAGTAGCTGCATTCTTGAACTGGTTGTATACCAACTCAATTTTGTCGTAAGTACCTTCAACAAATAAATTTGTTAATGACTCCGCAATATCGGATGCATTTTCAAAGGTCAGTTCCTCGTAGATATCGCTTCTGTTGGCTACCACATAATTGGTTTTGTGTAAAGCATCATTTGCTTTCTTACCGATTGCAAAAATGCCAACCTTTTTACCGGCATACGTAGTATCCGCAAGATTTCTAACCTGTTTTAATACATTGGCGTTAAACGCACCACACAAACCTCTGTTTGATGTGATTACTACCAACAAAACTTTTTTAACCTCTCTTTGATCTGTGTAGCTTCCCGCGAAATCACCTTCCAGTGATGCACTAAGATTCTGGATTAATTCGGTTAATTTTTCGGCATAAGGGCGCATTGCTGTAATCGCATCCTGTGCTTTTTTCAGCTTTGCTGCAGATACCATTTTCATCGCTGATGTAATCTGCATCGTTGATGAAACGGAAGTAATCCTATTACGTATTTCCTTTAAGTTTGCCATTGTTAATTTGAAAATGTGATAATTTGAAAATTTGAAGATGCAAGCTGCACCTTCAAATCGTCAAACCGTCAAATTATTAATATTTTGCAGAAATCTCTTTTGCTGCTTTTTCTAAAACATCAGTAATGTTGTCGTCGAATTTACCAGCTTTTAAAGCGTCTAACACATCTCTGTGTTTCGCGTTCATATATTCTAAGAAATCTTTTTCAAATTCTTTTACTTTTTCTACCGGAACATTTCTTAATAAGTTTTTAGTTCCAGCATAGATAATAGCAACCTGATCTTCCACTGTAAACGGAGTGTTTACCGCTTGTTTCAAGATCTCAACGTTACGTTTACCTTTTTCAATTACGTTTAAAGTAACCGCATCCAAATCAGAACCGAATTTCGCGAACGCTTCAAGCTCACGGAACTGTGCCTGGTCTAATTTCAAAGTACCTGATACTTTTTTCATTGATTTGATCTGAGCATTACCTCCAACACGCGATACCGAGATACCTACGTTAATTGCCGGACGAACCCCAGAGTTGAACAAATCACCATCAAGGAAGATCTGACCGTCTGTAATCGAAATTACGTTGGTTGGGATATAAGCAGAAACGTCACCCGCTTGTGTTTCGATGATTGGTAACGCTGTTAACGAACCACCACCTTTAACGATTGGTTTCAATGCATCCGGTAAATCATTCATGTTTTTAGCGATGCTGTCATCTGCGATAACTTTTGCAGCACGCTCTAATAATCTTGAGTGAAGGTAGAATACGTCTCCAGGGTAAGCCTCACGTCCCGGTGGTCTTCTTAACAACAAAGACACCTCACGGTAAGCAACCGCCTGTTTTGATAAATCATCATAGATGATCAAAGCAGGACGACCTGTATCACGGAAGTACTCTCCGATAGCTGCACCAGCGAATGGAGCATAAACCTGCATCGGCGCAGGGTCAGAAGCATTAGCAGCAACGATAACTGTATAAGCCATTGCGCCTTTTTCTTCTA
>NZ_CAMLMK010000008.1 GCF_946481155.1 uncultured Flavobacterium sp. | reverse complement strand
CAACCCAATAAAAAAAAGTTTAAGAGTAATTGTTTTCATTTTTTGACAATTTTTATTAATACTTAATCTTATAGCCATTAGCGGTCATTAGTCAAGTTTAATTAATTAAATGTCAGGGACTTATAAAGTTAAGGAATATACACCAGAAAAGAAATGAATTGAACAATTATATTTTTTGCAAGGAAACAAGGATTTCCAATTTTCATCCGATAAAAAGAAGGCCGAATTTGCTGTTAATTTAAGTCCAAAGATGTTATTTTAGCAGTCTTATTCCATTCCGAATTCCAATGACAACAATCGAATACATCCTGAAGTTTGTTCCGACAGCTTCCAAAAATATAGACGCTACGCTTCAGCTCTTAGCTGAAGACTGTACCATTCCGTTTATCGCCCGTTACCGGAAAGACAAAACCGGAAACCTTGATGAGGTGCAAATCGAGAATATTGCCAAATACAACAAACAGTTTTCTGAAATCGTAAAACGAAAAGAGAGCATTTTAAAGTCGATTGAAGAACAAAATGCCCTTTCGCCCGAATTAAAGCAGAAAATTGAAAACAGCTTCGACCTCCAGGAACTGGAAGATTTCTACCTGCCCTATAAAAAGAAAAAGAAAACCAAAGCCGATACTGCCCGCGAAAATGGATTGGAACCTTTGGCAAAAATCATCATGGCACAAAACAGCGATGAGGTAGATTATATTGCTTCAAAATACCTGAACGATAAGGTGACTAACGAAGATGAAGCCTTGCAGGGCGCGCGCGACATCATCGCCGAATGGATCAACGAGAACATCTTCATAAGGAAAAACCTGCGCCGTTTGTTCCAACGAAAAGCGACTGTTTCGACAAAAGTGGTAAAAGCCAAAAAAGAGGACGAAGGCGCCAAGAAATTCGAGCAGTATTTCGACTGGAGCGAACCGCTTACCAAAGCGCCGGCACATCGATTATTAGCCATGCTCCGCGCCGAGAATGAAGGTTTCATAAAGCTTTCCGTGGAAGTGGAGAAAGAAGAAGCGCTTGGTTTTATTGAAGAAAATATCATCAAAAATAAAAAAGACTCGAGGAGGAACGACGAACTGGCGCAGCAAACAGCCGATCATCTGAAACTGGCGATAAAAGACAGCTATAAAAGATTACTTGAGCCTGCCATTTCAAACGAAACCCTGCAGGAAGCCAAAGCCAAAGCCGATGCGAATTCCATTCAGGTTTTTGCGGCGAATTTGAGTCAATTGCTTTTAGCGTCGCCATTGGGCGAAAAACGGATCTTAGCAATTGATCCCGGATTCCGAACCGGATGTAAGGTAGTTTGCTTAGACGAGAAAGGCGATTTACTGTACAACGAAACTATTTTTCCGCACGCGCCCCAAAATGAGAGTGGGATGGCGATGAAAAAAATCCGTTCGATGGTGAATGCCTATAATATAGAAGCGATTTCTATCGGAAACGGAACGGCATCCCGCGAAACCGAATTCTTTATCAAGAAAATCGCATTCGACAAACCGGTTCAGGTATTTGTGGTTTCCGAAGCTGGAGCCTCTGTTTATTCCGCTTCCAAAATAGCCAGAGAGGAATTTTCCAATTATGATGTGACCGTCCGTGGCGCGGTTTCTATCGGAAGACGTTTGTCCGACCCATTAGCGGAATTGGTGAAAATTGATCCGAAGTCGATCGGCGTAGGCCAATACCAGCATGATGTGGATCAGACAAAATTAAAAGAAGAACTTGATAATACCGTTATCCGATGCGTGAACTCCGTAGGCATCAACATCAATACCGCAAGCAAATCGCTGTTGAGCTATGTGTCGGGAATAGGAGAGAAGATGGCCGAAAACATTGTGGCTTTCCGAAGCGAAAACGGGCCGTTTGAAGATCGTAAACAGCTAAAAAAAGTACCGCGTTTAGGTGAGAAAGCCTTTCAGCAGGCGGCAGCATTTATCCGCATTAAGGAAGGGAAAAATCCACTGGATAATTCGGCCGTACATCCGGAAGCTTATGAGATTGTGGAAAAAATGGCGAAAGATTTAGGCATAAAAACAAATGATCTTATCGCCAATAAAGAGAAAATCGCTTCGGTTAAAGTGGAAAATTATATCACGAACGATATTGGAATTTTAGGCTTAAAAGATATCCTGAAAGAACTGGAAAAACCGGGACTGGATCCGCGAAAAGTCGCAAAAGTATTTGAGTTTGATCCGAATGTAAAAACGATAAAAGACCTGAGAACCGGAATGGTATTACCAGGCATTGTGAACAACATTACCAATTTCGGGTGTTTTGTTGATGTGGGCATAAAGGAAAGCGGACTGGTACACATTTCCCAGCTAAAAGAAGGTTTCGTTTCCGATGTGAATGAAGTGGTAAAACTGCATCAGCACGTTCAGGTAAAAGTCACCGAAGTGGATGAAGACCGAAAACGCATCCAGCTGAGCATGATATTATAATTCCGCGCTTGCGGGTGAGGTGTATAAAAAAATCCCAAATTCTGTTCGAGTTTGGGATTTTTAATATTGTATGTAAAAAAAACTATTGTTTGTTTTCTTCTTCTTTTTCTTCTTCTTTTTTGGCAGCAGGCGCTTTGTCCTCACCTTTAGAAGCATTTTTAAATTCTTTGATTCCGGTTCCTAAACCTTTCATCAATTCCGGAATTTTTTTACCTCCAAAAAGCAAAACAATTACGACTACAATTAAAATTATTTCGGTTGCACCTAATTTTCCCATGACTCTTTAATAATTATATTTTTTGATAATTTGGTTCAAAATGTCAGGCAAAGTTAGCCATTAAATCTATTTTTCAAACAAGTATACCTTTGTTTTTAAAGAAAGTAGCCAAAATTTAGGTTTTCTTTAACCAAAAGACGAAAAGGTTTACAGAAACCTGACGCAATCCGGACGGATATTTTTATATTTGTGAAACAAACCCATGCCATGTCTGCAAAAAGACTGAAACGACAATTAATCAAGAAGAAACTTTTCAGTAAAAACCGATTGGTAATACTGAACGAGGACACGTTCGAGGAAATTTTCTCGCTTAAACTGACATTGATGAATGTCTTTGTCGTGGCGACAGTAGGGGCGTTGCTGATTATTTTCGTAACGACCTACATTATTGCCTTCACGCCGCTACGGGAATATATCCCAGGCTATGCTTCAACGGATCTAAAGCAGCAGGCAGTGGAACTTACGATAAAATCCGATTCGCTGGAAAAGGCGATGAAGTTAAATAACCAATATGTGGAATCCATCAAAAAAGTGATGAATGGCGATCTTGAATATGCCAAACTAAATGTAGATTCCATCATTGTTGCCGAACAAATCGATCCTGAATCGGTGGAAATGAATCCATCAGAAAACGAATTGGAACTGCGAAAAGAAGTCGAATCAAATAAAAAGAAGAAATAATGGAATGGACCGCTAATTTACTGGAATTGCCGTTATTGTCCGGCATCCTTTTTATTCTTGCCGGGATGGTGATTTATATTTTTCCGCCGAAAAACGTTAACTTTTTGTACGGCTACCGCACGCCCCGCTCGATGAAATCTAAGGAGCACTGGGTTTTTGCCCAACGCTATGCTGCCATAAAAATCATGCAATGCAGCATCTTTTTGATGGGCTCGTCCTTTTTGGGCCTTGTCCTTAAAATTGACAATCAAACCGAAATCATGGTGGGAATTGTTCTGACATTAGCAGCCATTTTCCTTATTCTTTACACCACTGAAAAAGCGCTGAAAAGCAACTTCCCAAATACTTAATCCTGAATGTCTTTAAAAGCTTTTTTTGCCAAACAATTTGCCGCTTTAATCCATGCCAAAACACAGAAATGGGCAGCTAACCCCATTGCCACACAGCAAAAGGTTTTTGAGCAATTGATTGACGAAGCAAAAAACACGCAATTTGGGAAGGACCATCATTTTTCACAAATTACATCCTTTGCTGAATTTGGCCAAAAAGTGCCGGTCCGCGATTATGAAGCCCTACGCCCGTACATTGACCGCGTGGTGAAAGGGGAGGAAGATATCCTCTGGAAAGGGAAACCCATTTATTTTGCAAAAACCTCAGGCACGACTTCGGGAGCGAAGTACATTCCACTTACTAAAGAGTCGATGCCCTATCATATCGAAGCGGCGCGAAATGCGATCTTAAGCTACATTCACGAAACCGGGAAAGCTGATTTTGTCAACGGAAAAATGATCTTCCTTCAGGGAAGCCCGATCCTGGAAGAGAAAAACGGTATCAAGCTTGGCCGACTGTCGGGAATCGTGGCACATTATGTTCCGAAATATTTACAGAAGAACCGAATGCCGAGCTGGGAAACCAATTGCATAGACGATTGGGAAACCAAGGTCGATGCGATTGTCGAGGAAACGTTTCATGAGAACATGGCCATCATTTCAGGAATCCCGTCCTGGGTGCAGATGTATTTCGAGAAACTGAAAGCGAAAGGCAACAAACCCGTTGGCGAAATTTTCAGGAACTTCAATCTGTTTATTTATGGAGGCGTGAATTACGAGCCGTATCGTGCGAAATTTGAAAACCTTATCGGAAGGAAAGTAGATTCCATCGAATTGTTTCCGGCTTCCGAAGGTTTTTTTGCTTATCAGGATTCCCAAAAGGAAAAAGGCATGTTACTGCTACTGAATTCCGGTATTTTCTACGAATTTATCAAAGCTGAAGAATTCTTCACCGAAAACCCGAAACGCCACACCATCGGCGAAGTGGAACTGGGCGTGAATTATGTTTTAATTATTTCTACCAATGCGGGACTTTGGGCCTATAATATCGGCGATACCATCCAGTTTACGAGTTTGAAGCCCTACCGGATCATTGTTTCGGGACGCATCAAGCATTATATTTCTGCTTTTGGCGAGCACGTAATCGGCAAGGAAGTGGAAGCGGCTTTAAAAGAAGCCATGGAAGGAACTGACATACGCGTCAACGAATTCACCGTAGCGCCCCAAATTAATCCTGCTGACGGATTGCCTTATCACGAATGGTTCATCGAATTTGAAAACGAACCGGATAACCTGGAGAATTTTGCTTTAAAGATAGATGCAGCCATGAGAAAGCAAAATGTATATTACGACGATTTGATTGTGGGTCATGTGTTGCAAACTGTCGTCATCACAAAAATACCAACAAACGGCTTTCAGGACTATATGAAATCTATAGGAAAACTGGGCGGACAGAACAAGCTGCCCCGACTTTCCAACGACAGGAAAATAGCAGATTTATTAAGAAGAGCATAGCGAAGAGATGATAGAAAAAAGAGTTTTGCTTTTGCTGTTTTTGATAAGTTTTTCCGCTTTTTCCCAAATAAAGGGAATTGTTACCGATGAAAACAAAAAACCCATTCCGTATGTCAGCATCTGGGTAGAAAATGAAAACATCGGCACTACTTCGGAAGCGGACGGCACCTTCAGTATCAACACAGAGAAAGACAAAAACCTCCTATTTTCTTCTTTAGGATTTGAAAAGAAAATTATAAAGGCTTCGGAAGCTGAAGTCGTGCGATTAAAACCTATAGCTTACGATCTAAAGGAAGTCATCGTTTGGAATAAGAAGCAAACCAAAGAAATTGAAATCGGTAAAACCGAAAGTGCATTACTTCAGGCATTCGATAACGGTCCAAAAATGGATGCTAAATTTTTCCCTTATTCCTCATCCTACAAAAAGGCCAAATTCATAAAGCAGGTCACCATTTTCACCGACAGCAATATCGAAAACGCGACCCTGAAAATCCATATTTATGCCGTAGATGACAATGGGTTTCCGGGAGAAGAGCTGTTGGGAAAAGATTTTATAGTGACCGTAAAAAAAGGCGTGCTGAAGCATAAAATTAATGTGTCGGAGTTTAACCTGGTCATGCCCAAAACCGGAATTTTTGTCGCCTTCGAAAAACTGATGATCGAGAGCAACAAAAAGGAAATTACAACCACCGACGCAAATACCCAAAAAACAACAGTACAGAAGACGTATTTCCCGTTTGTGCTGTACAATGTAGTGGAGCGCGATTTTTCATACACATTTTCTGGTGGAAAATGGAACAGGATAAGCAGTAAAACGAGTGATGGGTCAGAAAAAGCAAGGGTATTTGAACCTGCAATAAATCTAATACTCACCAACTAAAAGATAAAAAACCTATATTTGCGGGTTAGAAAATAAAATATTTAATGAAAGAATTAAAAAACATTTCGCGCTCACGGGCGCAAGAGTCCTCGGCAGCTATCGAGCGACTGTACATTACCATGCGTCATTTGTTCAACAGAGGTTTCTACAAACCAATGGGTGTTTCGGGAGAAACATTGCGTGAGGCATTATTATCATTGCGACCTGAAATCTATGGCACCATCGCCGATGAGAAGGTTGAATTAAACGGACTGATGTATGTAATAGAGCGTCTTCCGGTAGGAATCGAAGAATGCCGTTACATCAATTTAACTTCCGATGAAGGCTATTCGAAATCACAATTCAAAGCTATCGTTCCTCCGAAAAGAAGAAGAAATTGCTACCGTATCGACGACGAGCAGATGAACGTGGAAATCACACGAGGACGTTCGGACATTTACGATATCCTGACACACTTGACGTTCATCTTCATCGAATCGCACAAAATCAAGGACCGTGTTTTAATCGATGAAGAAGGAAAACTGACTCGTGACTGGGAGAAACTAGAGCAGGTAGTATTGCAAAACAAGAAGCTTTCTTTACTTGAAAAAGAACAGGCGATTTCGCATGCTTCAAGTATTTTGGGAAGAACGTTTGCCGAAGTTATCGACATCTATGAAGGTTTCGGAACAAAAGAAAAACCGGATCGTTTCCTTCATGTAATTTACTGGCTGGGAAAACTGGCGATCGAAGAAGTGATCTACAATAACAAGCGAACCATTACTTTCAGCCCGATCTTAAGAGAACGCCTTGGTCATCATATCTATGGCGAAATCTGGGCGAACAATATTAAAGAAGTTTTAGAGAAAAACAATTTGCTGACAAGACCGATCCACGTCATCAGTGCCAACATGCACAGTGTAATGAACTCGGTTTTTGCCGAGCCGGTTTTGGGTAAAAAATATAAAGAAGGCGACGATTTCCAGATTTATGAAGATCTGAGCAAATCGGGCAATGATCCTCTCCGCAAAAAAGTCGAAGATTTTGCCCTTCAGCACGGAATGATTTCAATACCGGATACTTCCGGAACCAATATCGATGTGCAGATTTTTGATACGGCTAAAATCGACATCAAAAAATCAGCCTTCCCTAAAGCAAACCTTTCAAATGATAAGCCTGTTCTTATCGTAATGGATTATGCTTTCGGCGAGCAGGCGTTCGAAACGATTGACGAGCTTCTGAAACCTTACAAAACCGGCGACGGAAAAGTTTTCCTTAATGTGGAATCGGTTTCCATTATGGGGAAAGCAGGAATCCTGGAAGGCGGAAAAGGCGACATCATGATCCCGACGGCCCACATCAATGAAGGAACGGCCGACAATTACCCGTTTGAGAATGAGTTGACCGCGGAAATGTTCGAAGGAAACGATATCCCGGTTTTTGCAGGACCTATGGTTACGGTTTTGGGTACATCGCTTCAGAATAAAGACCTGTTGAAGTTCTTCTTTGAATCGACTTGGGGCGCGATCGGACTGGAAATGGAAGGGGCATATTACCAGAAAGCGGTACAATCGGCATCCAAAATCCGTAAGAGCATCAACCCGAACGTGAAAGTGCGCTATGCGTATTATGCTTCGGATAATCCATTGGAAACGGGAAGTACATTGGCTTCGGGAGGATTAGGAACAACAGGTGTAAAGCCTACTTATTTGATTACCATTAAAATTTTAGAACAGATTTTTAACGTAAAATAATTCATTTTTATGAGCAATAGTCCTCAGATTAACCCGAATGACCAGGAAATCGACTTAGATCAGTTATCAAAAAGAATCGGAAACAAGGTACAGTCGTTTATTGATTGGCTTTTTGACGGGATCTTATTTGTCCGCAAGAACATCATCGTAATTGGCATCCTATTTATAGTAGGCGCCGGACTGGGCTTTTATATGGATAAGACCACTAAATTGTACAGTCATGAGGTTATTGTAACGCCTAATTTCGGAAGTACGGATTATTTGTATTCTAAAATCGGATTGATTAATGCTAAAATCAAAGAAGGAGACACCTTGTTTTTAAAGCAGATTGGTATTAAAACCCCTGCGAAGTTTTCAAAAATTGAGATCGAACCTATTGTAGACGTGTACCGTTTCATTAATAGCAGCGATCAGAACTTTGAAATGATAAAGTTGATGGCCGAAGATGGTGACCTGAAGAAAATCATTGAGGATAATGCAACAAGTAAGAATTATATGTACCATATGATTTCCTACACCACCAAAGACCTTACTACCGAAGACAGGACCCTTACCCCGCTATTGAAGTTTTTGAACGATAGCGAATTTTATACGAAAATCCAGAAGGAATATATAGGGAATATCAACATCAAGATAAAGGAAAACGACAGCATCATCGCACAGATCAACGGGGTGATGAATCAGTTTACCAAGGCAGTAGGCAGCAATCAGAAAAGTGATAAACTGGTGTATTATAATGAAAATACACAATTGAACGATGTCATCAAAACTAAAGAGGCCCTAATCAATGAGCAAGGAGTTAAAAGACTGGAATTAGTGACTTCAGACAGAATTGTTAAGGACAACAGTTATACTTTAAACGTTGAAAATACAAAATCAACCAATGGCAAGATGAAGTTGGTGTTGCCTGTTTTATTTATAGGATTATTTGTTTTATTTTCAATGTTTAAGAGATTTTACAAAAGACAATTAGCTAAAAGAACTGCAGCATAATGAAAAATATTCTAGTTACCGGGGGTGCGGGTTTTATTGGCGCCAATTTTGTTCCCTATTTTATTGAACACAATCCCGATTACCATTTGGTTAACTTAGACCTGCTTACTTATGCCGGGGACTTAGCCAATATCAGCGAAGTGGAGAACCATCCCCAATACACCTTTGTGAAAGGCGATATCTGCGACAGGTTTTTTATAGAAGAACTTTTTACAAAATACGATTTTCACGATGTGATTCATTTCGCCGCGGAAAGCCACGTGGATAATTCCATTTCAGGGCCGGAAGCGTTTATAAAAACCAATGTTTTAGGAACGTTCAATTTATTGGATACCGCCCGAAAGCATTGGATGAGCGCGCCAAACCAATACAAACCAGGTTACGAAAACTGCCGCTTTCACCATGTTTCCACCGATGAGGTTTACGGAACGCTTGGAGAAACCGGACTTTTTGAAGAAACTACGCCTTACGCTCCAAACAGTCCGTACTCTGCATCAAAGGCCGCTTCCGATATGATCGTGAGAAGTTATTTCCATACCTATGGAATGAATGTCGTTACGACGAACTGTTCCAATAATTACGGACCGAAGCAGCACAATGAGAAACTGATTCCCACTATCATCCGAAAAGCTATTTCGGGAGAAAACATTCCTATTTACGGAGACGGGAAAAACGTACGCGACTGGTTGTATGTTTTAGACCACTGCAAAGGCATCGAACTGGCATTCAAAAACGGAAAAGCCGGGGAAACCTACAATATCGGCGGAAGAAACGAACGCAACAATTTATATATAGCCAATGCCATCTGTGAATTGCTGAATGAACTGAAGCCGAAAGCCGAAGGAAAATACCAGGACCAGATCACTTTTGTGAAAGACCGTCCGGGGCATGATCTTCGTTATGCAATTGACGCGACAAAAATTGAAACGGAATTAGGCTGGAAAGCTGATGAAAATTTCGAAACCGGGATCCGAAAAACGATTGCCTGGTATTTAAATAAATTGGACTAGATTTGATTTTATTAACCCAATAATTTTAAGTTACAACTTTGCAGCTTTGCAACTTTGAGACTTTGCAGCTTAAAAAAATGAAAGGAATAATATTAGCCGGAGGATCAGGAACTCGCTTGCACCCATTGACATTAGCGGTGAGCAAGCAATTGATGCCAATCTACGACAAACCCATGATTTACTATCCCTTATCAACTTTGATGTGGGCCGGAATCAGGGAGATATTGATTATCTCTACACCGCACGATTTGCCGCTGTTCCGACAATTGCTTGGTGACGGAAGCAAATTAGGCTGCCGTTTCGAATACGCCGTTCAGGAACATCCGAATGGTCTTGCCGAAGCCTTTATCATCGGAAAAGAATTTGTCGGAAATGATAAAGTGGCCCTGATTTTAGGAGACAATATTTTCTACGGAACCGGTCTGGCCGAACTGCTTCAGGCAAACAGCGATCCCGATGGCGGAATTATTTACGCTTACCATGTGCTGGATCCGGAACGTTATGGCGTAGTCGATTTTGACGCGGAAGGTAAAGTACTTTCCATTGAAGAAAAACCGCTTGAGCCGAAATCCAATTATGCCGTTCCCGGAATTTATTTCTACGATAATGACGTACTGGACATCGCTGCCAATATTATGCCGAGCCACCGTGGTGAACTTGAAATAACCGACGTGAACAAAGAATACCTTAACCGGGGAAAACTTCAGGTGAGTATTCTGGACCGAGGAACTGCATGGTTAGACACCGGGACATTCCAGTCGTTAATGCAGGCCGGACAGTTTGTAGAAGTAATCGAAGAACGCCAGGGATTAAAGATCGGCGCTATTGAAGAAGCCGCCTATAAAATGGGGTTCATTGATGCCGAACAGCTTAAAGCATTAGCGGAACCATTATTGAAAAGCGGATACGGAAAACATTTAATGAGTCTGGTATAAGTACAGCATGAAATTTACAGAAACCAAATTATCGGGTTGTTTTATTCTCGAACCAAATGTAATCAGCGATTCCCGCGGTTATTTTATGGAGAGCTTCAACGAACAGACCTTTTATAAAAATACAGGACAACACCTTCATTTTGTCCAGGACAATCAGTCGTTTTCCTCGAAAGGGGTTTTACGCGGATTACATTACCAAACCGGCGCGCATGCTCAGGCAAAATTAGTCCGGGTGCTTCATGGTGAAGTGCTGGACGTAGCGGTTGATATCCGTCCGGGATCGGCCACTTATGGTCAGCACGTGACGGAAATTCTATCGGGGGAAAACCAAAAGCAGCTGTTTGTGCCTCGTGGCTTTGCCCATGGTTTTGTGGTACTGAGCGCTACAGCGGTCTTCTTTTACAAGTGCGACAATTTCTATGATAAAGAATCTGAAGGCGGCATCATGTATAACGATCCCGCGCTGAATATCGACTGGAAGTTACCACAAAATGAATTATTGGTTTCCGAGAAAGATGCCATTTTGCCGAATTTAGACCAAGCCAAAAAAGTATGGTAGTTTTAGTAACAGGAGCCGGCGGACAGCTGGGACAGGCACTGCAATTCATTTCAGAGGAATATCCTGAAGTGAGTTTTGTTTTTTGTGCTTCCCCGGAATTAGATATTACAAACCCGGCCAGCTGTGAGGTCGCTTTTGCAAAACACCAACCCGATTTCTGCATCAACGCTGCCGCTTATACCGCTGTGGATAAAGCAGAAAGCGAGCCGGAGAAAGCCCGTTTAGTGAATGTTACGGGAGCTCAGAATATAGCCACCGTCTGCAAAAAACACAATACGGTCTTAGTGCATGTTTCCACAGATTTTGTGTTCGATGGAAATAAGACAACACCTTACACAGAAGAAGATGCACCCTATCCCACAGGCGTTTACGGGCAAACCAAACTGGAAGGTGAGAAGGCAATTCAACGGGTTTGGGAAAAGCATTTCATTATACGCACATCGTGGGTATATTCACAATTCGGACATAATTTTATGAAAACCATGTTGCGACTTGGTGCTGAACGCGATAGATTGTCTGTCGTAAATGATCAGATCGGTACGCCTACGCATGCTGTAGATTTGGCAAAAGCGCTACTAAAAATTGTCCTAAGCGGAAAAGAAGCTTACGGGATTTACAATTTCAGCAATGAAGGGCAATGCAGCTGGTATGATTTCGCAAAAGAAATTTTCAGGATGGCTAATATAACGATTGATCTCACACCAATTCCAACTTCGGAATACCCAACACCAGCGATACGACCAAGTTTCAGCGTGCTCGACAAAAGCAAAATAAAAAACACCTTTGCCATTGAGGTTATGGAGTGGAAAGAAAGTTTAAAAAATAGTAAGTAAGAATGAATCCGTATTTATATATAGTAGGAACACTTTTTTTTACAGTTTTCGGACAAGTTGTCTTAAAATGGCGTATCGGTCATTTAGGTATCGGATTGCCTGAAGGGATGATGGATAAAATCATCTATCTGATTAAATTAATTTTCGACCCTTTTATATTCTCAGGATTTGTATCGGCTTTCGTTGCTTCTTTGTTTTGGATGGCTGCGATGACAAAATTTGAAATTACAACCGCATACCCTTTTATGAGCCTGGCGCCGGCAGTCGTTTTTTTAATGGGCGTTTTATTTTTAGGAGAAGCCTTTACGCTTGGAAAAGTAATCGGATTGGTCTTAATTATTTTGGGAACTGTAGTAACCGTAAAATATTAAGCAGATGAAGAAGTTATCAATCGTATCGCCAGTCTATAGAGCCGAAAACATCCTGGAAGAGTTGGTGGAAAGAATCAAGAAAAGCGTTCCTTCCGATTTCGATTCTTTTGAGATCATTCTTGTAGACGATTACAGCCCAGATAATTCCTGGAAAGCAATAGAAACTTTGGCAGCCAAGCATAAGGAAATCATCGGCATAAAGCTGAGCCGTAATTTCGGACAGCATTATGCGATTACAGCGGGTCTTGATAACGCTTCGGGTGATTTTACCGTTGTAATGGATTGCGATTTACAGGATCAGCCGGAAGAGATCACGAAATTATACCAAAAAGCAAAAGAAGGTTACGATATAGTTTTGGCCAGACGCTACGACAGAAAAGATTCGTTTTTTAAAAAAATGGTATCAAAATGTTTTTATAAAACGCTCGGCTATTTAACCGGATCGGAACAGGACGAGACCGTTGCGAATTTTGGTATTTACAGCAGAAAAGTCATCAATG
Organism: uncultured Flavobacterium sp.; assembly: GCF_946481155.1. Next base: position 37,957 of record NZ_CAMLMK010000008.1, on the reverse strand, counting down.
AAATCTGCGGACTGAGGGAAAGTGTACGTTATTTCCCAACAATGGTAAAATGGGTTGGCTTTGCTACGGCTTGCGTTAATGTTGATCATGCACACAGAAAAGAAGGAGAGTCAAATTATAATCTGAAGCGATTGCTTAATTTGGCATTAGATATTATATTGGCCTTCAGTAACAAGCCTTTGAGGCTGATTGTAAAATTCGGAGTCACCATTTCCTTGTTATCATTTTGTATGGCTATTTATGTGGTTTTCAGAAAAATTCAAGGTGACGTGGAAGTATCGGGATATGCGAGCTTAATGACAAGTATCTGGTTTTTGAGTGGCTGCATCTTGAGCACTTTAGGTGTAGTGGGATTATATGTGGGAAAAATATTTGAAGGTATAAAACAAAGACCTTTATACATAATAGAAAAAAGAGTAAATGCTTAAAGTAGGGCTTTACATAATGGGCTTCAAAGGGCTTACTTGCTTAAAAGCGGTGCACAATTTTGTGCAAAACAACGAGCAGGTGCAACTTTCTGCTGTGGTATATGCAAAAGATAAAAATGTTGAAAACGATTATTCAACAGAAATAGAGCATTTTTGCAATGGGAACGCGATTCAACTGATAAGCCGGACCACCGCGGATGCGCACTTAGCAAACAATTCCGACATCAATTTTGCTATTGGATGGCGTTGGCTTATCGACAATAGCAACGATACGCTAATTGTCCTCCATGATTCTATTTTGCCCAAATACAGGGGCTTCAACCCTTTAGTAACCGCCTTGATTGAAGGGGATAAAGAAATTGGAGTAACGGCGTTGAAAGCCAATGCCGAATTCGATAAAGGAAATATAGTGGGTGTAAAAACAACCGAAATTACCTATCCCATTAAAATTGAAAAAGCAATAGCGCTGATTAGTGAACAATATGACGACCTGATTATTGAAGTCTTAGGCAAAAAATTATCCAATACACTTTCGGAGCAAGTTCAGGACGAAACGAAAGCCTCCTATAGTTTGTGGAGGGACGAGGAAGATTATCAAATTGATTGGAACCAAGACGCAAACCGCATTTTGAATTTCATTAATGCTGTGGGTTTCCCTTATGCGGGCGCGGTCTCGTACGTAGACAATAAAAAAATAAAAATCATTGATGCCGAAATAGAAGAAGACCTTCTCATTGCAAACAGAACAGCCGGTAAAATCCTTTTCATGATAGAGAACGAACCTGTTGTTGTGTGTGCCAAAGGGCTCCTCAAAATAAAAACAGCTATAGACGCTGAAACAGAACAAAAAGTAATTTTTCAAAAATTCAGAAGCCGATTTAAATGAAAATCCCTTTCAACAAACCGTATTTAACAGGAAAAGAAACGGTTTACATCCACGATGCCGTCCAAAGCGGTAAAATTTCCGGGAATGGGAAATACACGCAAATGTGCCAGAAGTTTTTTGAAGACAAATATACATTCGGGAAATGTCTGTTAACGACTTCCTGTACCGATGCTTTGGAAATGGCAGCCATCCTTTTGGAGATAAAAGAAGGCGACGAGGTAATCATGCCATCCTATACCTTTGTATCCACGGCCAACGCTTTTGTACTCAGGGGTGCGAAGATTGTTTTTGCCGATAGCCGAAAAGATCATCCGGGAATGGACGAAGCATCGATTGAAAAATTAATTACGCCAAAAACCAAAGCCATCGTTCCGGTGCATTATGCCGGAGTGGCATGCGACATGGACATCATTATGGAGGTGGCCCAACGATACGATCTATTTGTAGTGGAAGACGCCGCACAGGCCATCGACAGCTATTTTACCGGAAAAGATGGTGTCAAAAGAGCCTTGGGTTCCATCGGGCATTTGGCTGCATTTTCCTTCCACGAAACTAAAAACATCATCTCAGGAGAGGGAGGAATGCTCGTTATTAACGAGAAACGATTTGTGGAAAGAGCGGAAATTATTTGGGAAAAAGGAACAAACCGTTCGGCTTTTTTTAGAGGTGAAGTAGATAAATACGGCTGGGTTGATGTGGGAAGTTCATTTCTGCCTTCCGAAGTCATCGCAGCATTTCTTTGGGCACAGCTTGAAAATCTTGATAAAATACAGGCACGAAGAATTGCGCTTTGGAATACCTACTATGATAAACTTAAACCCTGGGCAGAAGCAAAGAACATAACTTTGCCTTCATTGCCGGATTTCAGCACGAATAACGGGCATATGTTCTACTTAGTTTTTGAAACTCTTGAACAACGTACCGCGGTTATCGAAAAGCTGAAAGCAGACGGCATTTTATCGGTTTTTCATTATATCAGCTTACATGAAAGCCCTTTCTATAAAGCAAAACATGACGGTAGGAGTCTTCCGCAAACCGACCGATTTTCAGATTGTCTGTTGAGATTGCCTATGTTTTATGAGCTGGAAATTAAAGAGGTCATCGACGCAATTACAGAGAATTAAAGGAAATATAGCAATTTATTGGGGGCAAAACAGATTTTTCAACATCGTTTTTTCTAAAAAAACTTACGGTGTAAATAAATTAACAAAGATCGCGGTTTAGCGCAATTTCTAAGGGACATCTATATATATTTGTAAAAATGTTATAGGTAGGTATAAAGTCGATATGCAGCAGTTTTTACAAAGCACAAACAGATTATGAGAAGATTTAGAATACTATATTATTGGTTATTTTTCAGCAAAAACAATGTAAATTTAAAAGAACTGGTTTCATTTCTGTTTAAGCCAAAAGTAGATGTAATTGCCAAAAGATATATTGCAGAAACCTTACAGCAGGGTGATTTCTACGAGGTTAGCTTCAACACGATTCCAAATAAATTATTTTGGCCGTCGGTATTTCCCATTGTAGGAATGAATCAGGTTACCGCCGAAACTTTCGATAGGAATGACTGGCATTATTATCAAAAACAGCATACTGAAATCAAGGACGGAGAGATCTTGCTTGATATTGGGACAGCAGAGGGCTTATTTCCCCTGGCCGTAATCGACAAATGCAAACATATTTATATGGTGGAACCCAGCAGTCTTTTTTGCGGATCCTTGCAAAAGACATTTGCTGATTATTCGGATAAGATTACTATTTTCAAAACCGCTATTGGGAATGAGGATGGGGAAGTGTTTTTTGAAGAAGGCTCGTTGGCAGGGCAAATCTCTAAGGAACAGTCTGGAAACAATAAAATACAAATCAGCAAAATTGACACGCTTCTTGCGGAAGGACAGAAAATCACCTATCTGAAAGCAGATATCGAGGGATTTGAGCAGGAAATGCTCAAAGGAGCTGCAAGAACAATACGCGAAAACAAACCAAGAATCGCAATTACAACGTATCATCCGGAAAATGATCCTAATGAAATTATTGCTCTGATAAAAGGTTATGTGCCGGAGTACAAGCATTATGTAAAAGGGATTCACGGGGAAGAACCAAAACCGGTAATGATCCATTTTTGGATTTAAGCGTGCTGTGGGAATTTATAGAAGACCTTGTTGCTGAAAATTGGAAATAAGGAAAAGAAATTTCAAAAAAACACTTTTTAAGCGGGTATTTGATGTTTGAACTATAAAAATAAAGTCAAGTTATTATCCATAATAAAAATAAATATATAATTTTGCAAAAAAATATCACGAAATGAAAACAAAAGTAATTCTTACAAGTTTATTTTTATCACTAGCTTTCATCTCTTGTAAAAAAGAGGAAGCAAAGAAAGAAGAAGTTAAACCGGTTGAAGTTGTTGAAAAAGTTGACCCAAATGCATTTAAAGTAATTTTTGATGTGGTTTCGAAAAAAGACGACAAGTTTCATTTGTACTACACAGAAGACGGATCAATTAATTTCCCGGAAGAAAAATCCATCTGGGTTGATGTAAAGGGAAGCCCAAATAGCCAGCCAGTGACTTTTAACCTGCCTGACGATGTAATTCCTACTCAATTAAGAATAGATTTTAATACAGATCAGCAAGAAGAGAGCATTCAGGTAAAAGCTTTTAGAATGACCTATTTTGGAAAAACGTTTGAAGCGCTTGGAGTTCACTTCTTCGATTATTTTGGACCAAATTTAGAGACAGTTACGATCTTGGATAAAGAAAATGTTGTATTCAAGCCATTGTTGAAAGAAGGCGTAAAATATGCGCCACCTTCCTTTTATCCTTCACAAGAAGCTTTGAAAAACAGAATAGACGAAATAACAAAGAAATAAGTTATTTTCAAGGATAAAAAAAAGAGAGCCAACAAGCTCTCTTTTTTTTATCCTAATTTATATTCTGAAAATCTTCTTAATATAACACTTTACATAAGACAAATACAGCTCGTAAAGCGCCGCCGGCCTTGAAGCCGCGTTTAAATTGATCTTAATGTCAGCGCCTTCTTTCAGTGCTTTATAAACCTGATAACTGGCTCCTCCATCTCTCATTTTAACCGTAATGGAATCTATAAAACCGGCGTTGAGAGTATTTCGCCCTCTTAAATAGAAATCATAATCCCCTGCAATTCTATATTTGGTGTTGAATAAACCAATTTTTTCGAAAAGGCTTTTATGGTGAAAAGAGCCAACCTGGGCGATGGACATTTTTTTAGTTATCGAGATGGGATCGAAGGCAACACCTACAGTCCGGATCTTTTTGTCGTTTTTATCAATAAGATCGATTTTTGATGAAATGTAGTTGAAACGATTGTCATTCTCAATAGCATCAAAATAGAGTTTCAGGGCGCCATCCTTATATTCGTCGTCGGAGCCTAAAAAGCTAATCCACTCGCCTTGAGCAAGTTTAACTCCTTTATTCCACGCGTCATAAATGCCATTGTCTCTCTCGCTTATCCATTTAAAAGGGATAGCCTGCGATTCAAATATTTCTTCATACGCTTTTAGTATAGCTACCGTTCCATCTGAAGACAGCCCATCAATAAGAATAAATTCAAAATCTCTGAAGTCCTGCTTCAATACAGACTCTATACATTCTCTTAAGGTTTTTTCGCTATTATAGGTTGCAGTAATAATGCTGAAGAAAGGGCGTTTATCAATCATTGATTATTGATTTAGTTTGTAAAAATAACACTATTGACCAAATGAGCAGAAACAAGGACGTGATCAATAAGACAGAGGCGATACCAAAATTATTCTTTAATAAATATATGGTCAACGGAATTTTAAGCAAGGCACCACCACCCATAAGGTATATCTGGCTTTTTAGCTTGCCGATCCCATTAAAAAAATTGGCGTAAAAAGTGAAAAAGACTCTTAAGAATGTCATCATTACGATGGAATAAACAATAGTATTTGCGATATAATTTTCTTTTCCAATCCAAAGTGAAATGATGGTATTGCTGAGTAGACCTAATATCACGATGGCTATTAAAATTAGTATCATAATGCTGTGGAATTTAGAAAAAGATTTCTTAATCCATCCATAATCCTTTTCGTGATAATGTTTTGCAAACATCGGCCACATAGACGATAATCCAGAGAGAATAACCATCAGCGGAAATTGAAAAAGCTTGGTAATAACATCATATCTGGAAACATCTTCCGGATTTAGATAATGAGAAATCAGATAAGGATCTGAAAAGAAGATGATCACCATAAACACCTGTATAATCATGAACCGCAAGCCCATTGTAATTATTTCCCTCGAAGTGCTCTTAAATTCGGCGGTGTTTATTACCGTAAGGGTGTAAGCGTGTTTTCTAAAGAATAAAAAGGTATAAAACCCATTTACAAAAAGGGTGACCGAACCATTTATATAGGTAACCCACAACATTTTTTCAGTTTGACTTTCCTCTTTCAGGAAAAGGAAGACAATGGCCAAAACAACCAGAAATAGAACCTGCGAAACCATAGCAGCCTGCTCAGAAAGATGATTTTTATGAACGCCTACGAAAAGGGATTTGTTTACCGAGAAAACAATATTAATGCAGAAAAAAATCCCGTTGATCATGAAGAGCCTGAAAAGGAATGGCTCTGGCAATCTGATATTAAAAAAGGCAGCCATTCCCATATTCTTAACAAACAGGAAAAAAACCAGAAAGATGGATACGGCCAGAAAAAACGTCAGGATGTAGGAGACCGAAATGTAAGTGTTTATTTTTTCCGGCACTTTTCTCACAGTGAACTCGGGTATTTTCGACTTTAGAACATTTGTTATCCCAAAGTCAAAAAACAGGGACCATTGAAACATGGAAAACACCAAAACCCAAACCCCATAGGAGGTATCGCCCAAAAAAGAAATCAGTAACGAAACGGTCAGGAAAATAAAAACACCAGTAGCGCCTTTGTAAAAGGCGCTTAAAAAGATTTGGTTATTTATTAATCCTAAGATAGTCAAGATGCTGTGTTTTTTTATTCAGATAAAACGGAGTATAGGTGCTTAATCTGTTCTGTGAGGTCAATCTGATGATTACCCACGAAAAAGCCCTTCTGGTCCAGGTAATGTGCATTTTTCATTTCGCCGAATATTTCATAGTCAAAATATTTCAGCACTTCATTTTTTGTAAAATCGCCGGTAACAATAGGGCGGCAATCGATTTGGTTCTCTTCCAGTTTCTTTACAATATCGAAACGGTTGCGTTTCGATTCCGGCTTAATGATTAAACTGAAACCAAACCAGCTGCTGTTGTCGATGTCTTTTTGAATGTAAAAGTCCTTGTGGTTTTCAAACAGGGAAGAGAAAAGCGCCGCATTTTTTCTTCTCTGATCCAGAAACCCGGGAAGTTTTTTTAGCTGTTCTGTACCGATAACACCGCTCATTTCCACGGGACGTACATTATAGCCAGGCAAAAGAAAACGAAAGGATTCCTCAAACGAATTGTCGCTTTTATTTGAAATTAGATTTTCTTTTGGCAGGTGTCGGGTCCATCCGTGTGCCCTCAAGCAAACCATTACATGGTACATTTCCAGATCATCTGTAACGATTAATCCGCCTTCCATAGTGGCCATGTGATGTGAAAAGAAAGTAGAAAATGTCCCGACCAAACCAAATGTTCCGGTTTGTTTTTCCTTGTATTCTGCTCCCATGGATTCGCAGTTGTCCTCCATTAGAATAATATCACGGTCGCCGATAATGTCCCTTATGGCATTAAAATCATTTGGGTTTCCCAGCAAGTTAACCGCTAAGATCATTTTGGTAGCATCGGTAACGGCATTTTTGAGTTGGTTTAAATCGAAATTCAGCGTATGCAGATCGACATCCACAAATTTTAGCTTAAGGCCGTATTGATATAAAGGGTAATAGGTGGTGGACCATGAAACTGCAGGAACGATTACTTCGTCGCCACGTTTCAGTTTTGGATTTTTGGTGTAAAACATTGCGGCAACAGCAATTAAATTGGCCGATGATCCGGAATTGACCATCACGCAGTATTTGGAATTTACAAATTTTGCAAAATCGTCTTCGAATTGCTTGACACCTTCACCCATAGTGTACATGTCTTTTGCAATGACACCATTGATAGCTTCTATTTCTCTGTCATCCCAGGTTGAGGATGCTAATGGATATTTAATCATGTAAAACCGATGTTTTAAAATAGTCTACTGTTTTTTTAATGCCGTCTTCCAGGGAAGTTTTATGTCTCCATCCAAACTGTTTGAGTTTGGTATCGTCAATTAATTTTTGTTTCATGCCCACGGGTTTTGATATATCGTGTACAAAAGTACAGTTACAGTCCATGACCTTGGCAATAGTCTCATAATATTCATTTATGGTATAATCGAACCCTAATCCTACATTAAGATTTTGAGGCATGGCATCGAAAAGGGGTATGGCATAAAACACAAAATCAGCCAGGTCTCCGGCATACATGAATTCCCGTCTGACCAACCCATCTCCCCAAATTTCAATTTCAGGGGTGTTGCTTTTCTTAGCCTCATATATTTTGTTGATCACCGCTGGAACCATATGAGAATGTTCCGGGGAAAACTTATCGTATTTTCCGTATAAATTGCATGGAATAACCGTTTTATATTGCAAAGTTGGGTCTTCTTTGGAAATATACTCACACAATCGGGTTGCAACCACTTTGGCAATGGCATATCCTTCATTAGTGGGTTCCAGTTCTCCTTGAAGAATTAACTCTTCCTGCAATGGGTTTTTGGCATTTCTGGGATACATACAGGAACTTGCCATATTCATAAAATGCTTAACGCCATTGTTTTTGGCTGCCATTATGATATTACGTCCCATATCGAGATTGTTCACCAAAAAATCTACAGGGCGTGCCATATTAGCGTGAATCCCGCCGACTAATCCGGCAGCGTGGATAATTAAATCCGGTTTGTTTTTCTGGACATAAGCGTCTACAGCGATATAATCGCGAAGATCAAGTTCTTTGCTGGAAGGTGTAAGCAGCGTATAATTTGCCGCATTGGGATGTTCGACAATATTTCGCCCTACCATTCCGGTTCCACCCGTTACAAGAATTGTCATGATTGGGAATTTTATTCGTAAAGTTTTAAAGTGTCCCGATCTTTAAATCGTAGGACGTACCCCAAATCGTGCTGCATCATAATATGAACCAATTCTTCAATAGAGGTACGGTTAGGATCCCATCCTAATTCGGTTTTTGCTTTGGTCGGGTCGCCCAATAAACTTTCTACTTCCGCCGGGCGATAGTAGTTTGGATCCACTTCTATTAAAACAGTTCCCGTTTCTTTACAGATACCCACTTCATTTTCATTTTCACCCTGCCATTCCAATTCGATTCCTGCTTCCCTGAAAGCCAATTCACAAAAATAGCGTACGGAATACTGCACACCGGTGGCAATTACGTAATCTTCTGGTTTTTCCTGCTGGAGCATCAGCCACATGCATTCCACATAATCTTTTGCATAGCCCCAATCCCGAAGCGCATCGAGGTTTCCTAAATATAATTTTTCCTGAATACCATGTTTGATTCTTGAGGCAGACAAGGTTATTTTTCGGGTTACGAAAGTTTCTCCTCTACGTTCGGATTCGTGATTAAACAAAATTCCGTTTACAGCAAATATATTATAAGATTCCCTATAATTTTTACTTATCCAAAAAGCGTACAGCTTGGCAACTCCGTAAGGTGAACGCGGGTAGAAAGGAGTGGTTTCCTTTTGGGGGATTTCCTGTACTTTCCCATACAATTCTGAAGAGGAGGCCTGATATATTTTTGTTTTTTGATCCAGCCCGCAGATGCGTATGGCCTCCAATAAACGTAAGGTTCCTATCGCATCGGTCTCTGCGGTATATTCCGGCATGTCAAAGGATACTTTTACATGGGATTGTGCCGCTAAATTATAAATCTCGTCCGGCTGAATCTGTTGAACCAATCGGATAAGGTTGGTGGAATCCGTCATATCTCCGTAATGGAGCTTAATCTTTTTGTCTTTGTGTAAATCGCGCAATAACGATTCTATGTATAAATGTTCAATTCTCTCGGTATTAAATGTTGAGCTTCTTCGAATAATACCATGAACTTCATAACCTTTTTCTATTAATAATTCGGCTAAATAAGAACCGTCCTGTCCGTTTATACCTGTTATTAAGGCTTTTTTCATTTGGCTTTTGATTAAGTAATTACAAATATATATCTTAAAAAGTAAAACCATAACCTTTAGCGCCATATTTTCATAAATTGGACTATATTTGAATCGCTAAAAAAAAGGACTTGATTTCAAAAAAAAATATTCCAATAATTTTATTTGCAATTGTACTGCTGTGTGAAATTTATTTATCATCCTATAAAGTAAATTTCGCTATTCAGTTTTTGTTTTTATTGGGGATTTTAAATTCAAGGAAGAACAGGATTTCCTATGGTTTTATAACGACAATTCTCCCATTGCTGATTATATTGCTGATTGGATTTTTAGGATACATTACCAAGCCTTATGAGCTGTCTTTCTTTATCAAGGATGTCATTTATTTTCTTAAGCCGATAATTGCATTATTGATTGGTTACCTTTTATTTAAAAATCATAAAGATTTTACGTTATTTTTTAAGACCATTATTTGCCTGGGTATCGCCACTGCTTTGGTTCATTTGATAGGCATTTTTGTTTTTGCTGATGTGGTAGGTGAATCCATTCATGAATTAAGGGGCGATTTTGGATTGGATAATTTTATAGAAATTGTGGCATTTTATCTGCTTTTTCATTTTAGGACAACCCTACCAAAGACTTTAATCGCAAGGGCTAGCGTTTACAGATGGCTGCTCCTTTTGTTATTATTGGTTTCCATCTTTATGTATTTTTCGCGAACGATGCTCGTTGTGTTTTTCTTAATTGGGCTGTCCATGACCGGATACACAAGAATTACTTCAAAAGCATTGAAAATAGTAGGGGTTATGCTCTTGGGAATTGGGTTGTTGTACACGTATCTCTATTCTGTAAAAATTGAAAGGAATTCCCAGGGGATTGAGGCTTTTATGTATAAAATAAAAATTGCGCCGGAAGAAATTTTTAAATCGAAAATAGATAGGGAAAACCACAAGGAGCTATGGGATCACTGGCGGGCGTATGAGGCTAAAAGAGCGTTTAGCCTAATGAATGAAAATCCTGAAAGCTATGTTATAGGGGCAGGGCATGGCTCACTTGTAAATTTAAAATTTAAAGCGCCATTAGGAGAAGAGGACATGCGTTATATTTCCAGATTGCACAACGGATATGTCTTTGTGCTTTATAAAACGGGTTTTTTCGGATTGCTATTGATGTTTGTATTTTTAATCCAGCTTTACAGGAGAATTTATAATACGGAAGATTTGAATAAGAATCAGGTGTTTATAAAGCGAACCATTTCAGGAATTGGCTTGTTTTATCTGTTTACCTCATTGATAATCACTGGGATTTATATCCCGAGAGATGCCATTGTTTTTATTCTTGGGGGTTTAATTTCGTTCGAAAAAAATCAGAATTTAAGAACATAATCCATCATATTCCTTCCTGAAGGAATCTACCAGTTTGGCGGTGTTAAAAAATTGACGCACTCTTTCCAAACCTTTTTCGCCCATCTCAAGGCCCGTTTTTGGCGAGTCGATCAATAAGCTCAATTTTTGTTCCAGATCTGCGGTATTGTTAGGCTCAAAAAGCAATCCGGTAAAATTATCCTGTACGATTTCTTTTAAACCACCATGGTTTGCCGCTACTACCGGCTTTTTGGAAAGCATCGCTTCCGTGGCTACTAAACCAAAAGATTCGGGTTCGGTTGAGGGAACTACAATAATGTCTGAGGAATCGTAAAAGGGCCAAATGTTTTCCTGAAAATCAACAAAAGTCACCTTGTTCGCCAAGTTGGAATTTACAATGTTTTGCTTTAGCTCAAAACCATAACTGTCCTTTCCTTTTACAGTAGATCCAATGAAAACAAGATGGATATCCGGGTGTTTTTTTAAGCAGTTTTTGAAAGATTCGAAAAGCAGCTGCTGTCCTTTTATCTGACTTATTCTGCCAATAAGCGTAATTACGGTTGAACCTTCCGGGGCCTTGAAAATCTCATTTCGGATCTGCTTTTTTTCCCATTCCGTTATAAAGGGGACCAGTCGCTGTTGTCCATTATGGATTACTATGGATTTCGTTTCTATTTTCGGGTAAATTGCTATAAAATGATTTGCCGTGGCATTGGAATTAAAAACCACTCTGGTTGAAAAAAAATGTACAATTCTTGGATAAATAAGGGCAATTCTTCTCGGTTTTTCAATAATCTCATGTACATGCCAAAGATGCTTTTTTCTGAAAAAAAAACTGTAAAAAGCGCCTATAAAAACTGAGGTCGCGTTGGAATGGATTATATCGATTCTTTTGCCTTTAAGCGCTTTCCGGATAGTAGAGAACGAGCGGATAACTTCGAAGGGTAATCCCATAAAAAAAGAAGGCTTGAGGATGCCTCTTTTTACTTTTATGACGGAAGTCTTTATTACCTGAATCCCTTTTTCTTCCAGGAGTACTTTTAAAGGCCCTTCTTCGTGGAGCACAACAATAGGATTGTACCCTGCAGGATAGTTCTCAATTAATTCCAAAATTGCCCTATCTGCACCGTAAAGTTCGGCAGACTGATTTACAATCAAAACATTTTTCATGACGGATTACTGATTTTTAGCTGTTCCGCTTCCAAAAAATTTATTTTTTGTCTGAACTAAGAAGTTAAAGTTTTTGGCCAATTGCTTTTTAAGGAAAGACGCATCTTCCTTTGGAAACCAATCCGTAGTTCTAGGGGTTTCTACCAACCTGTTGTGGATCTGGTAGGCATAAGTAGCTATGGATGTTCGGAATCTTCCTTCCGGGAAATTTGTCATATCGTAGCCGTGAAGGGTGTAAGGGGCACATTGTTGGATGATCATGCGATTGAAAGGGACATCCAGCTCAGTTTCTTTGTCGGTTCTCAGGTCCTTGATCCGCAATCCGCCTTTATATTCAGGCTTCCAGTCTTTGTTCAGGTATAATAAAAGGTTCAATTCCCTATACCAGTTTTTTTGCAAAGGGTGATAATTGAAATCCAGATGCATGTCCAAAAAGCTGTTTTTCTTTCCCTGATGAAGGCCGCCACCGTGATTCTTAGGATCTACAAAAATATCTTTGGCGGTTATATATGATAAAATCTTATTGAATCTCTCTGAAGACAAATCATTATAGAGCTCTTCAAGCTCAGGACAAATTACTTTATAGTTTGATTTTTCAAATTTATTATTGGCAAAGGCATAGTCCCGACTTTTATTCTGAAGCTCAGGAATTTTGTTATAGGCTGCCTCAAGTTTTGGAGTGTCGCAAAAATTGTCAATTACCAAATGAGGAAAAGGCTTCGCGGCTAAATATTTGATTCGTAACGTATCTAGGTTTGACTCTAAGTATTCAAAATTTATCATTGCAAATGTTTTTTCAAAAGTAGTGTTTAAAGATAAATTTTTTTATGGTAATTGCCATTAAATTTTATGGAAAAACCATTTTTCTATAAGAATTGAAAAATTATGTTATTTCAGTAGCATGCATTTTGTTGGCGCCCGTTTTTTTTGTAAGATTGTACTTAAATTTTTTAAAAAAAACCTACATGAAAAAAATTATTTTTGCAAGTTTTTTACTTGCTTTTGCCTTGGAATCGCAAGCTCAAACGTTAATTTTAACCAATTCCACTACGCCAACAACTTCAACCACACTTGCTGGCGGTAACAGTTTGCTTTTGGGTTCAGGTGCGGGTAACAACGTTACAAATGCCGCTGGCCAGAATGCTTTTGTTGGTACAAATACCGGTATGAGCAACACATCTGGAGCAAACAATACTTTTATTGGATGGGGTGCAGGGCCAGTGAATACTACAGGGGAGTACAACACATTTGTCGGCAGATCGACGGGTAATTCAAATACTACGGGATATTACAATAGTTTTTTGGGTTCTTTAGCAGGGCGCGACAATACAACCGGGACAGGTAATGTTTTTTTGGGATTTGGTGCCGGAGCATCTAATGTTGGTGGAGGAAATAACGTTATTACCGGCTGGGGAGCAGGAGGAATTTTAAGCGCATGGGGCAACTCGATTTATGGTACTAACGCGGGAGCGCAATGTATCGGCGACGCAAATACGCTTTTAGGGCAAAATGCAGGATATAAAGCAGGCTCTGCAAATGTTATGATTGGCAACAGCGCAGGATATAATGAAACAGGTTCTTCAAAGTTGTATATCGACAATAGTGATACTGCTACACCATTAATTTGGGGGGATTTTGCAAATGACCAGTTAAAATTTAACGGTAAAGTGGGAATTGGTGCTGTTACTGCATTTCCATCCACTGCAGGATCAGTTAACGTATCAGGTTATAAGCTTTTTGTAACAGGAGGTATCTTAACAGATGAAGTGCGTGTTAATTTAAGTTCCGGTGGGACGTGGGCTGATTACGTATTCGCCAACGATTATAAACTTAAAACTTTAACAGAAGTAGAAGCCTATATCAAGGCCAATGGGCATTTACCAAACGTTCCTTCAGCGCAGCAAGTAAAAGAAGAAGGAATCGCATTGGGTGAGATGTCAAAAATCCAACAGGAAAAAATCGAAGAGTTGACCCTTTATTTAATCAAGCAAAATAAAGAAATCGAAGAACTTAAGGCACAGATGAAATTGCTTTTGGAGAGAAAATAATATGACGTTTAACATTTAAAAATTATAATTATGAAAAACGCATATTTATATTCGCTTCTCTTCTGTCTTGCAACCTTTTTTGGATATGGACAAAACGAGAACAATCACTGGATTCTAGGTACTTCCGATATAAATTTTGGTTCAAACCCTCCATCGGTGAATACCGTTTCTAATTCTGGGAATTATGGGAGAGCATCAATCAGTGATGGAAATGGAAGTTTGTTGTTTTATACGGATGGATATAAGGTTTGGAACAAGAACCATCAGTTAATGCAAAATGGGCAACTTCCAACAAGTAATTTGGAAATGCATAGGAATCTACAACCGGCAATTATTGTTCCGCATCCTGCAAATAATGGGCAATATTTTATATTTTGTTCGGTTATAATTGATATACTTAGTATACCGGCTACCAGTTTAGTTGAGTATGATTATTTTATTGTAGATTTTAATGATAGTCAATATCCTTTAGGTAAGATAATAATTCCAAGTGGGGGCTATAATTTATATTCCCAGAATCCGGGTTATTTTGGACCGATGACATGTGCTAAAAATTCGTCAAATGATGGTTATTTTTTAATAATTCATGGCTCACCTAGTCAGGGTAGTGGAGGTTCATTATTAAGTTATAAAATTACCGCTTCGGGAATTAATTTAACCCCTGTTTCTTCTACTGTTGGAAATGATATTCATTATTATAATCAAAATTTCGAAGGCGAATTTCAAAGTAATACAAGTGCTGTTGCGCGAATTAGTCCAGATGGTAGTAAATTAGTGGAGCTGGTGGTAACACGTTCGTTTCATCAAGGTCCTAATACTTTTTCTTCTACAAGTAGATTGTTTAAAATGGATTTCAATAATACAACAGGAGCGTTCAGTAATTTTGGTGTTATTGAAGATACAAATAGTTCTTCGGGAGGGACAAACGTTGATTTCGAATTTTCTACAGACTCGAATAAGACTTATTTGATTAAAAATTCTAATATCTACGTTAAAGATTTATCTAATCTGTCTTCCCCAGCCAGAAAATTAGCGGATTTTAATAATAGCAGTTCGTATCCTTCAGGTACACACTTGCAAAGAGATAGAAATGATAATGTGTTAGTAAGTTACGATGGTAGCGCATATCTGCATAAAATCAATAATCAAGATTCATATGCGAATTCAAGTGTAGATCTAAATTTCGTATCATTATCAAATACATTAAGTTTCGGTCATACCTTACCCCAACTCATACCTACGCTTCAAGCCCCATGTCCTGCAAACGCAACAATCACGGCAAACGTTACTTCAGGAACAAGCAACAGCCAAGCGTCTAATAGCATTACAGCCTCCAATACAATCAGCAGTGGCGCTGTGGTAATCTATCATGCCGGAAGTTCGGTTGTCTTGACCAATGGCTTTCATGCTGCCAGCGGATCTAGGTTTAGAGGTTATATTGAAGGATGCTCAGGGATTTTCGTAGGGAAATCTGGAGAGGAATTGGAGGAATCAGATTTGACTCAGGAATTGGTTAGAGGAAAAGAAATTTTAATTTATCCGAACCCTGCGAGTGATATGATAAGCGTTACTTCGGTTAATAAAATCAGTAATATTTCAGTAACTTCCATGGAAGGGAAAACGGTTTTAAATCAAAATATAAGCAACGAAAACGAAGCGGCAGTAAATGTAAGTTCATTTGAAAAAGGCATTTATATTGTAACAGTTGAAACCCAGGATGGAGGAATCAATATTCAGAAGTTAATTAAAAAATAGTTTTTCTGTTTTTCAGATATGGACAGGCTGTTTCTCAAGAAACAGCCTGTTTTTTTTATTTCTTCCTAAATTTCTGTTAAAAATACCTATTTTTGAGGACTTAAATAAGGAAATGCTTCCATGAAGATAGCGATTTTAGGAACTCGAGGCGTACCAAATCATTACGGGGGATTCGAGCAGTTTGCCGAATTTTTTTCAGTTTACCTAGCCCAAAAAGGCCATGAGGTTTATGTATACAATTCCCATGACCACCCTTACCAGGAAAAAACATTTAAAGGGGTACATATACTACATAAGTATGACCCTGAGTTTAAAATTGGGACAGCCGGACAATTTATTTACGATCTTAACTGCATCCTGGATTCCCGAAAAAGGAACTTCGATATTATTTTGCAGCTGGGCTATACCAGCAGCTCTGTCTGGTATTTCCTGTTGCCTAAAAAAGCAATCATCATTACCAACATGGACGGGCTGGAATGGAAAAGGACAAAATATTCAAAACCGGTTCAGAAAGTATTGCAGTTTGCCGAAAAACTGGCGGTACGAAGCAGCGACTATCTTGTGTCCGATTCTTTGGGCATCAAAAAATATCTATTTGAAAAATACGCGAAAGATTCCACCTATATTGCTTATGGAGCTACAGTATTTAACAATCCGAATGAACAGCTTATAGAAAAATATGGTGTAGAAAAGCATAATTTCAACATGATTCTGGCACGACTTGAGCCGGAAAATAATATTGAAACCATCCTTGACGGAGTGGTGCTGGCCAATGATTCCACCACGATGCTCGTTATTGGAAACCACAATACCAGGTTCGGTAACTATCTCAAGGAGAAATTCCGAAACCAGGCAAACATCAAGTTTATAGGAGCCGTTTACAATCTGGAGCATCTGGATAACCTCAGGTATTATTCCAACCTGTATTTTCATGGACATTCGGTTGGAGGAACCAATCCTTCTTTACTAGAGGCAATGGCCTCAAAAGCCTTGATTCTTGCACACGATAACGATTTTAATAAAGCGATTCTTAAAGAGAATGCCTATTACTTTTTCAATATAGAAGATGTTAAAAAATTGCTTCTTGAAACCAAAAAAATTGATAACTTGCGCCTAATTCAAAATAACTTTGACGCTATTGCAAGCGAATTCAATTGGGATAAAATAAATGGCGAATATTTACAATTATTTGAAACAAGCACATCTTAAAATTAACGAGTTAATAGAGGAGAATACTGTTTTCACGTATCTTTTAGCCGCAATTTTAATTTCAATACCGCTAAATTATGCGTTTAGCAGTATAACCACAATGCTTTTTGTGGCAGTTGCCTTTTCTACCGTTTACAAAATCAGATTTTCCTTCAACAAATACCTAATCTTTCCAATTGTATTCTATCTGATAATGCTGTTGTCTTTACTCTGGACAAGGGATAGGGGTCTAACAACCAGTGGTTTGCAAAAAGAAGTGGCTTTTCTCTTCCTGCCTTTGCCTTTTCTGTTTGTTGGGGAACTTACAAAAATAAAAAAACACCAGATCTTTAAATTATTTAGCTATAGCATGGTCCTGTACGCCATTTTTTATTTTTTAAAAGCGGCATATAGATACTTTTCTTACGGAGACCTATCCGTTTTTTTCTACCATGAATTAGTTACCCAGGATCTTAATGCTATTTATGTTTCTGTCTTTGCCTCATTAGCCGTTTTCTATTTTGTATCTTTAAAAAATAAGCGGTTAATTGATAAAATTGCCCTGTTGGTTTTGGTGATTTTAGTTTTTTTACTGTCCTCTAAAAGCATAATTACCATTGATTTTATCCTGATTGTTTGCTATTACTCTTTTTTTTCAACTATCCCAAACGGAGTTAGAGTTACTACAGTGGTAGCAGCTTGCTCTTTTCTGCTTTTTTCATTGATTTTTGTCAAAGAAGTGAAAGAGCGGTTTTTATTGGAGTATGAAACCGCATTCGTTGACAACACCGTCAACAATAAAGAAGGGAATGATAGTGCAAAAATTTACAATGTTAGCCTTAAACAAGCCTGGTGCAATGAAAAGTTTGAGCCAAATCATTTTTTCCCGGGAACAGCTTTAAGGATTTATCAGGCAAGGATTTTTAAAGAGATGCTTGCTGAAAACACCATCCTCTTTACCGGATTCGGGTTAGAAGCCTCACAGGAAAAAATCCGGGAAAAAGTGGCGGAGGATAATTTATACCCAGGTTATGGGGATTTTAATTTTCACAACCAGTATGTGCAGACTTTTGCCGAATTGGGCCTTTTTGGCGTATTGGTCCTGATCCTTATGCTTTTTTTGAACATTAAAAATGCGTGGAGACAGAAAGATTTTTTACATATTGCTTTTGCAATAACAATGATAGTCCTATTTTTGACAGAATCCTTTTTTTGCAGACAAAGAGGGGTGCTTTTTTTCATTACACTTTATTGTATATTCAATGCGATAGTACAACAGCCAATGAAAAAGAATATAAATTAAAGACCATGAAAAGAATTTTAATTACAGGTGCGGCAGGATTTTTAGGCTCTCATTTATGTGATCGCTTTATTGCAGAGGGTTATCACGTCATTGGAATGGATAATCTGATTACAGGTGATTTAAAAAATATTGAACATCTTTTTAAATTGGAAAACTTTGAATTTTATCATCATGATATTACGAAGTTTGTCCATATCCCTGGGAAATTGGATTACATACTTCATTTTGCCTCACCGGCCAGTCCAATAGATTACCTAAAAATCCCTATCCAAACGCTCAAAGTAGGCTCGTTGGGAACGCACAATCTTTTAGGTTTGGCAAGAGTAAAAAAGGCCAGAATATTAATTGCATCAACATCGGAAGTTTATGGTGACCCATTAGTTCATCCGCAAACCGAAGAATATTACGGAAATGTAAACACGATAGGACCGCGGGGCGTATACGATGAGGCAAAGCGCTTTCAGGAATCGATCACCATGGCATATCATACTTTTCATGGCGTGGAAACACGTATCGTTCGTATATTCAACACTTACGGACCCAGAATGCGTCTCAATGACGGGCGCGTTATTCCTGCATTTATCGGTCAGGCATTGCGTGGGGAAGACTTAACCATTTTTGGCGACGGTTCCCAAACCCGCTCTTTTTGTTATGTCGGCGATCAAGTGGAAGGGATTTTCAGACTGCTGCATTCCGATTATCATTTACCGGTGAACATCGGGAACCCGGATGAGATAACCATCAAGGATTTTGCCGATGAAATTATTAAACTGACAGGAACCAATCAAAAAGTCGTATATTATCCGCTTCCGGTTAATGATCCCCTGCAACGGCAACCGGATACTACAAAAGCGAAAGAGATATTGGGTTGGGAAGCAAAAGTCTCCCGTTCCGAAGGAATGAAAATCACCTATGAATATTTCAAATCATTATCTCCGGAAGAGCTGGCGAAGGAAGAACACAAAGATTTTTCAAAATATATATTCTAAGTGGGGAAGCACACAGGGAGATATTCCGGCTACCTAAGGCCATTTTCGTATTTGCTGGACTTAATCATTATTAATGTCTTAGCAACAGCCCTGTTAGCTGCTTCACTGAACGTTATTTATTACCATGTCTTTATTTCCCTTGCATGGGTAATCATTTCCTGGAATGTTGGTTTTTACGAAGTGTATCGTTTTACAAAAGCACTGGAGATTTTCAGAAAAATTTTCAACCAGTATGCCCTGTTCATCATCCTGAACTTTGCCTATTTGGGTTATTTTTTAAATTTTTCGGAACCATCTCAAATTGTAAAATTTGTTACTCTTGCCGTTGTTCTGATTTCCCTCGCTAAGTTTTTCGTATTTTATTTCCTGAAACGCTTCAGGGCGGTACTGGGTGGAAATTACAGAAGAGTGGTCCTTGTAGGCCAAGGCAAAAACGTGTCCGAATTGGCAGATTTTTTTAACGATAATCCAGATTACGGCTATAACCTTATTTCTATTTTTGATTTAACGGGAGATAAAAATGCTAAAATGAAATCCTGTTTTTCATTTGTGCTGGAGAACAAGATCGATGAGATTTATTGTTCCCTTACCGATGTGGATAATGAGCAGCTCAACCAGTTTATAGATTTCACAGATAATAATCTGAAAGTCCTGAAGTTTTTACCCGATACTGAAGAGGTCCTGTCCCGAAACATGAAATTGGATTATTACGGGTATATCCCAGTGGCTTCTCTAAGGGATATTCCTTTGGACAAAACGGTAAACCTGATTGTTAAAAGAGGGTTTGATATCCTTTTCTCCTTAATTGTTGTTGTGGGGGTTTTGTCTTGGCTTACACCTATCCTTGCTTTTTTAATCAAAAAAGAATCCAAAGGGCCGGTTTTTTTTAAGCAAAGAAGGAATGGATTGAATTACCACGAATTCGATTGCTATAAATTCCGCTCCATGCGCCCGAATGAAGTCGCTGATTTAGAGCAGGTTTCTAAAAACGATCCGAGAATTACCAACATCGGACGCTTTATCCGAAAAACAAGTATAGACGAATTACCGCAATTCTTTAATGTGTTGCTGGGCGATATGTCAGTGGTAGGTCCGCGGCCGCATATGGTCAGTCATACCGAAATGTATGCCAAAAGCGTCGACAAGTTTATGGTAAGGCATTTTGTTAAACCAGGAATCACAGGTCTGGCGCAGACAAACGGCTACAGAGGTGAGGTTGAAAGTGACAAGGATATTATCAACAGGGTGAAATACGATATTTTTTATCTTGAGAACTGGTCATTGCTCCTGGACCTAAAAATCATTTTCCTGACCATCTACAATGCCGTTAATGGTGAAGAAAAGGCTTATTAAATCTTTTTTATCTCTTCATTGATGAATTCCCATTGCCTATCAAAAGAAAAATTTTCCTTCGCAATTTCCTGAATCCGGTTTCTCAGGTTATTATCCGATTTTGATAGTACGCTTAGTAAAGCATTCAGCGAATCGAAATCCCCGGGCGCCACAACATTTCCCAATTGAAACTCGTTTACAATATCTCCGCCTTCACCCCCTGCGATATAAATGATAGGCAAGCCAATGTGTGCCATCTCAAAGATTTTGGAAGGAACCGAGCCATAGATTCTGTTCACCAGAGGGATTAACGCATAATCAGCTTTTCGAGTCAGCACTTCATGCAAAGCAGTTCGTGTCAATTCTCCGTGAAAATGGATATTCTTACCCGGATTTTCACTGATGAATTGAATGAGTTCCTCTTTTTCTGCACCATTTCCGAAAATATCGAGAACGACATTTTGCGGAAGAACAATATTTCGGCAAAGCGCAACAATTCCCTGAGCGACGCCCAACAAACCGGCATACACGACATGGACGTATTCTGAAGGGTCAAGAATGGCATTCTCCTGTAGGTTAAATTTTGGATAGTTGCGGTAGACGATGGCTTTTGTAGCTACGCGTTCGTTCACATGCGTACAAATTTCAGCCGATTGCCCTAAAATCAAATCGGCCTTTTTATAATTGAAGCGCTCGATTTTTTCAAGCATACGATAACTGAAGCTTTCTTTCATCACTCCCAGTTCTTTTCCTGCCAAAGGCCATAAATCGGAGACATTTAAAATGATTTTTTTTCCTTTCAGCTTGCTCATCAGGATGCTGAAGAAAGCAACAAATAAAGGCGGCGACTGGATAATCACTTTCTTAGGCGTTTTGCTGAACAAAATAAAAACGCTTAACGAAAATGAAAACGAAAGCATAGAAATCAGTCGGACTACCTTGCTTTTGGAATTGCTTGGAAATACCCAGGTTCTGTGAACAGTGATGTCTTTTTCAACAGATTTGTGTTTGAGTTTCCCCTGATAGCCGTCAAAAATCTTCCCGTCGGGATAATTAGGAAGCGGACACAAGACTGAAACTTTCCAGCCTTTATCACGGAGTCCGTGTGCCAGTGTTTCAATACGATTGGCAGCGGCCCCGGTTTCAGGAGGATAGTAATTGGATATGATTAGAATTTCCTGCATTATAGCGGTAAATCAAATAGAATTTCAACGATTCGGTTAGCGGTATTTCCGTCCCAAAGTTCAGGAATCCGAACTTCTTTCCAATGGTTTTCGGCTATTTTTTTTATATTTTCTCCCAAGGCGTTAAAGTCATTCCCCACTAAAACATTGCTTCCTAAAACACAGGTTTCGGGACGTTCGGTATTATCGCGAAGCGTGATGCAGGGAATATGCAAATAGGTTGCTTCTTCAGTAATTCCGCCCGAATCAGTAATAACGCCGGCTGCATTTTTAAGCAGGTAAATGAATTTCAGATACGGTTGCGGTTCCACGATTTTCAGGTTCGGATAATTTTTGCCGATGGCATCCACAATCGGGCGCGTTCTTGGATGAATCGGGAATACAATCGTAAAGTCTTTGGCGAAGGCCGTAATATTATCTAAGTATTTTTCCAGATTTTCTTTGTCGTCAACATTAGCCGGGCGGTGCATGGTTAGAACCAGATATTTTTTATTGGAAGCCTGAAGTTCGTCGAAAAAGGAGGGTTTTTCAATTCGCTCCAGATTCTTCACTAAAGAATCGATCATGATATTCCCAACAAAGAAAATGCGGCTGTCTTCGATTCCGGCTTTCTTAAGGTTTTCATTGGCGTAGCTTGACGTGGTGAAAAAATAATCGGTGATGCTGTCGGTCACCATACGGTTGATCTCTTCGGGCATGGTCAGGTCAAAGGAACGGATTCCCGCTTCAATATGTGCTACCTTCACATTCGCTTTTTTAGCCACAATGCTACAAGCCATCGTAGAAGTCACATCACCCACAACAATTACCAAATCGGTTGCGTTTTCAAGCAGTTCTTTTTCGAAACCGATCATGATTCCGGCTGTTTGTTCTGCCTGTGTTCCGCCGCCTACCATTAGATTGGCATCCGGTTTCGGGATGTTCAGTTCTTCGAAAAAAGTATCGCTCAGGTTTTTATCGTAGTGCTGACCCGTATGCACCAACCGAAACGAAATCGCTTTTCCGATTTTTTGTTGCTGCTGGATCTGGTGAATTAGCGGAGCAATTTTCATGAAATTGGGTCTTGCGCCGGCTACTATGGTGAGTTTTATCATGATAGTTCGGATATGAATTGTTTGAGCTTGCCTCTGGAAGTGCGAAGTAAGCTATTTTTTCGGTGATACGAAAACTGTAATCCCGGCTCCAGGTATTTGTCAATGGCACTTTGAATTCCTTTGATTTGTTCCGGATTCAGCTCGTTTTCGCTTACGTAATCAATTTCAAAGGTATCTATTTTTGTCTGGCGGATGATGAATTCCTTCACGTTGCCGTCGTCTTCGATGATGCTTTTGGTTACGTAGTAAAAAGTTAATCCCGGTGATTTCTTTCCGCTGGGAAGCAAGGCCACATCATTAGTTCTTCCGATTAATTTCTTAAGAATTGGTTTTTTCGACGTGCTTTTTTCGTCTAAAATACCTATATCGCCAATATCATAACGGATAAAAGGATGCGCTTTGTTGTATAAAGAAGTGATGACGATCCGGCCTTCCGTACCATTGGGAACAGGCTGGTTGTTTTCGTCCAGAATTTCCATAAAAAGGGTTTCGGAATTCACCTGCCATTCGTCATTCGGATTTTGAAAAGCAATTAAATCGAGTTCGGACGCGCCATATTCGTTCACCACCGGAATGCCGAATTGGTTTTCCAATAAAAGCTTATCGTCATCAAAAAGCATTTCGGAAGTGACCATGCATACTTTCAGCGTTGGACAAATATCCTTTAAGAAGATATTTTCCTTTTGCAGAAATTTAGCAAACAGGACAATCGAACTCGTATACCCGTTGATGTAATCGAATTTTTTGGTACGGAAATGACGGAGGACTTTCTCAAGAAAAGCATCCGATAAATCAAAAATCGGAAAACGATAACGCTGGCCTAAGAAATCTTTAAGCCGTTCTTTCCGATACCCGATGAAATCCAGGGGAATACCATAAAACCGGGCCTGATAGGAAGTGTTGAAATCAATTCCATACCAGCTAAAGCGATGAATGATCGAAGCCCAGGTTAGTGCGTGTGCCTCCTTGTCTTTAGCAAAAACAAACGGATCGCCGCTGGAGCCGGAGGTCTTATTAACGAAAACCGATTTTGGCGTGTACGCTTTAGAAAGTCGTTCTGCTAGTGGTTTCTGCAAATCTTTCTTAGTAAGCACCGGTAAATCATTCCAGCTTTCAAAGGTCTTTTTTCCGGTAAGTTGCTGATAAAAAGTATTGTTTTTCAGGTGGAATGCTACAATTTCCTTACGTTGTGTTTCGATGTAGTCCTGATAATCTTCTTCCGGAATGGAAAGGATTTTGTCGAAAGCGGCATGGGCTTCCTTCATCGGGAAACCGCTCATTTTTAAGGAAAAATCAAATAATCGAAACACTTTTCAGGTAAATTTCTCCAAAAATAATAAAACCCGAAGCCATAAACTACCGATATAAACTTTTTTTTCCGTTGAAAACCGACTATTTTTGCAGGCAAATCAACAACACAACAACATGACTATTTTATTGTTAGGTTCGGGCGGAAGAGAACACGCGTTGGCCTGGAAAATGCTTCAGAGTTCTCATTGTTCAAAATTGTTCGTAGCGCCCGGAAATGCCGGTACCGCTTCCATCGCAACCAACGTAGCGATTAATCCAAATGATTTTGCGGCGGTTAAGAATTTAGTGCTTGCGGAAAACATCGAAATGGTGGTCGTAGGCCCGGAAGATCCTTTGGTAAACGGTGTGTACGATTTCTTTAAAAACGATTCGGAGTTACAAAATATTCCTGTGATCGGACCTTCAAAGCACGGTGCGCAATTGGAAGGAAGTAAAGAGTTTGCCAAGGAATTTTTGGTAAAGCACAATATCCCGACAGCGGCATACGACAGTTTCACAAAAGAAACGGTGGAGAAAGGCTGTGAATTCTTAACGACTTTAAAACCGCCATATGTATTGAAAGCAGACGGATTAGCGGCCGGGAAAGGTGTTTTGATCCTGAACGATTTAGCGGAGGCACAACAGGAATTACGAAATATGCTGGTAGACGCAAAATTTGGTGAAGCTTCTTCCAAAGTGGTGATCGAAGAATTTCTGGACGGTATCGAATTGAGCTGTTTCGTTTTAACTGACGGAAAGAACTATAAAATCCTGCCTACGGCTAAAGACTACAAAAGAATTGGGGAAGGCGATACCGGTTTGAACACCGGTGGAATGGGGGCGGTGTCTCCGGTTCCTTTTGCGGATGCCGAATTAATGCAGAAAATCGAGGAGCGTGTGGTGAAACCTACCATTGCCGGACTTCAAAAAGACAATATCGAGTACAAAGGATTTGTTTTCATCGGCTTGATTAAAGTGGGTGATGATCCTTTCGTAATCGAATACAACGTGCGAATGGGAGATCCGGAAACCGAAGTAGTGATGCCAAGGCTGAAATCAGATTTAGTGGAGATTTTTCAGGCGATCGCCACACAAAATTTAGACAAAATCAATCTTGAAATCGACCCAAGAAGCGCTACTACTATTATGATTGTTTCAGGAGGTTATCCGGAAGACTATGAAAAAGGAAAAGTGATTTCAGGTCTGGAGAATGTGGACGGATCTATTGCTTTTCACGCGGGAACGGCTTTGAAAGACGGACAGATTGTAAGCAACGGCGGTCGCGTGATTGCGGTGACATCTTACGGAGATAACTTTAAGGAAGCGATTGCGAAATCCTACGCGAACATCGAAAAGATTACCTTCGATAAAATGAATTACCGAAAAGATATCGGTTTCGATTTATAGTAAATAAAAAATCCCGATGAAAATCGGGATTTTTTATATTTTATTTCAGGAAAGAATGTGCCGTTGTGTCTTGGTCATCTTCTCCAGTGTCTTTAAATATTTTTAATTCTTTGGTCCAATACCAAGTCCAGTAGCTGCAAACTACGATGAAAATCCAGTTGATGATGTTTGCGATCCACCAGTTTGTTAACTCCATCTCTCTGAACCAGTCCATCGGTACGAAAAGGATGTCTACGAATAAGTATTGAATTCCTTCAAAAAATGCTTTCATAGCTTTAGTTTTTAAGTTTTATCGGGAACTGACAAGGAAAGAAAATAAAAGTTCTTCATTCTTGTTAGTCTCTTTTTTATACAAATGTTATCTTTACAGTCACAAAAATATAAAATATCTGCATGATAGCAAGCCTTTTTGATAAATCCCGTCCAATTAATTACGTTTTAATCAGTTTGCTGCTGATTGTCTTCTACTTTTTGTACCTGACAAATGACATTTCGTGGACTGATTATTACTTTACTATCGTCCAGAAAGTCGGATTATTGCTGGTTTTGATTGCTTCTTTATTTCTTGTTCGGTTCATAACTAAAAGAAATGGCTTGAGTAGGGACAACAGTTACGCCGCATTTTTATTTTTTATTTTTCTGATTCTTTTTCCCACGGTTTTAGTCAACACCAATATCATTCTTGCT
The DNA here is from genome assembly GCF_946481155.1 of uncultured Flavobacterium sp. The sequence goes on along the minus strand of NZ_CAMLMK010000008.1, from coordinate 11,663 downwards.
AATTTCTTTCTGCTTTTGGCTTTGCGCCGATTGGTGTCGATGCAATCCTTAATTACGCCGAAAGAAAAAATATTTGACGCTTCATTTTGGATTTTTGTGGCCACGTTGTTTCACTTCTGGTGTATCATCTTCCTCGTATTGGTTTTCATCTCGATCATTTTCCACGTTTCGAGAGATTACAGGAACTGGCTAATCCCGTTCATTGCTTTTTTTGCAGTGGCCATCCTGTTTACCATGACGGTACTGATTTTAGACCAGGACCTTGTGGGATTTGTTAGAGAAAAAAGTCAGATAAGCTTTGATTTTACCTATTTTGAAAATGTTTTCCAGAATATTGCACTGGCTCTTTTCGCACCGGTAGCTGTCCTATTCTTTGCTACGCAGATTCTTGTATTGCAAAACAGGCCATTGAATATGCAGGCGTCTTATAAAAAGATATTATTTACCTTCCTGTTGGGCGTGGCGGTGTATGTTTTATCGGCAAGCAAAAACAACAGCTTTCTGATTTTTACGTTTTTCCCATTATCGGTTTTGGGAACCAATTTCCTTGAAGGATTGGATAAAAAATGGGTAAAGGAAAGCGTTCTGATAGGGTTGGTTATAATGGCGCTGATTATCTTTTTTGGACAGTTATAATTTGTTCCCGTAAGCCAAATCACCCGCATCACCCAATCCGGGGACGATGTAATTTTTCTCATTTAGTTTCTCGTCCAGAGCAGCCACCCATAAATGACAGTTTTTCGGAAGGTTGTTTTCCAGAAATTCTATGCCTTCAGGTGCCGCGATAACTACAGCAATATGGATTTCCTTCGGCTTTTGTTCGAGATGCAATTTATTAAGAACCGCCACTAACGATTGCCCGGTAGCCAGCATCGGATCTACTAAAATAAGGTTCTTTCCTTCGAAAGATGGTGCTGCCTGGTATTCCACTAAAATCTCAAACGCATCATCGTTATTGTAATGGTGGCGGTAGGCTGACACAAATCCGTTCTCCGCATCATCAAAAAAGTTCATAAAACCCTGGTGAAGGGCCAGTCCCGCACGTAAAATCGAACATAAAACCACGGGTTCGGCGATGGTAGTCGTGTGTTTTACGCCCAACGGCGTTTGCACGGCAATGTCTTTATAGTCTAAAGTTTTGCTCAGTTCATAGGCCATAATTTCCCCGATACGCTCAACGTTTTTCCGGAAACGCATACTGTCTTTCTGAATGGTGACATCACGAAGCTGTGTCAGAAAATGATTGAGAATACTGTTTTTTTCGGAGATATAGTGAATGTGCATGTGAAATGAGATTTATTTTTCTGAGTATAAAAGTATAAAAACTATATTTCTTCTGAAAATACATTGTTTATATTTCGGAATGAAGGAACCTACAAATTTTGAATGCTTTCACTCAAGTGGAAAAAATTATGTAGGTTTGTAAATAAAATTAAGAGACATGTTTGCTGAATTTGCATTTCCCATTTTTGGACAAAGTATTAAAGATTATCACGTAATCGACGATGTATACCAACCGACATTGAACCCATATGAAAAAGGGTCGATCGAATACCTGCTCTATGCTAAAAACTGGGTGGATACCGTGCAGTGGCATTATGAAGACATCGTTCGTGATCCGAATATTGATCCGGTTGCCGCGTTGGATCTGAAGCGTAAGATTGATGCTTCGAACCAGGTGCGTACTGACATGGTGGAATATATCGATAGTTATTTCCTGGAAAAGTATAAAGATGTGAAAGTAAAGTCAAATGCAAAAATCAACACGGAAAGTCCGGCTTGGGCTATTGACCGTTTGTCGATTTTGGCATTGAAAATCTACCACATGAGCGAGGAAGCCAACCGTGCTGAAGCTACTCCGGAACACCGGGAAAAATGCCAGGAGAAACTCAATGTGCTTTTGGATCAGAAGAACGATATGTTTACTTCTATCAGCGAATTACTGACGGATATTGCCAATGGTGACAAGTATATGAAAGTGTACAAACAAATGAAAATGTACAACGACGAAGATCTAAATCCCGTATTGTATCAAAATAAAAAATAGTCATCCTCAAGATGCCTAAACCAAAACACATTTTAGTAATAAGGCTCTCAGCCATGGGCGACGTCGCAATGACGGTTCCGGTGCTGAGAGCCTTAGTTTTGCAATATCCGGAAACCAAAATCACGGTGCTTTCGCGCCCTTTTTTCAGACCTTTTTTTGATGGAATTGCCAACGTATCTTTTTATGCGGTCGATTTAAATAAACGGCATAAAGGTTTTGTGGGATTGCTCCGGCTGTATTCCGATCTGCGAAAACTGGATATCGATACCGTGGCGGATCTGCACAATGTATTGCGTTCTAAAGTGATTCGGAATCTTTTCGCCTTAAGCGGAAAAAAAATCGCAGCAACCGATAAAGACAGGGCAACCAAAAAAGCACTAACGCGTCCCGAAAACAAAATCTTTGCTCCCGTGAAAAGTATGGTGGAAAGACATTGCGACACTTTTAGGGAGTTGGGTTTCCAGATTGATCTAAACCATCCGGCATTTCCTGAAAAGGCAATGCTCACTTCTGAAGTAATTGAGATTGTCGGAAATAAAAGCGGAAAATGGATTGGCATTGCTCCTTTTGCGCAATATGAAAGTAAAGTTTATCCGCAGGATCTGATGCAGCAGGTGATTGACGCTTTGGCTTCGGATTCTAATAACAAACTCATGTTGTTTGGAGGTGGCGAAAAGGAAATTACGGTTCTAAATCAAATGAAGCAAAACCGTGAAAATGTAGTGGTTGTCGCAGGAAAACTGAAACTAGAGCAGGAATTGAATCTGATTTCAAATCTGGACATAATGCTGAGCATGGATTCCGGAAATGCGCACATTGCTGCCATGCTGGGCGTAAAAGTAATTACGCTCTGGGGTGCTACGCATCCGTATGCCGGCTTTTCGCCGTTTAATCAGCCCTTGGAAAATGCAATAACTTCTGACAGGGGAAAATATCCAAAGTTGCCCACTTCCGTTTATGGGAATAAAATGGTGGAGGGATATGAAGATGCCATGCGAACTATTCTTCCGGAAATGGTAATTAACAAAATAAAAAAGGAGCTCTAGTACGCTCCTTTTTTTTCGGACTCTCAGAATTAACCTTAGCTAAGTTGGGTTAATAAGGTGTAAACATGAGGGCATTGATGCAATTCCGACAGCAGGGAATAAAACTCCCAAAATATTTTTATGATGTAGGGTTATCTTCCTAAGTAGACTACACTAACTTCACATTCGTTGCCCAAGGTAGCGGCTGATTTTCCAACATAATGTGCAGCGATAGTATTATTGTTAGTATAACCATCCGTATTATCTCCCCGGTAGGAAGCATTAATAGTGCAAGTCTGCCCGGCCGATAAAGTAATTCTGTTAATCATATTACACTCGTTAAACAATTGAAGATATTGTTGCGAAGTGGTGGAATTATTAAAACTTGTGGCATGTTGGTATTTATAATAATCGACTCCATTTACCGTAAGTTTAAACTGCCCTTCTACCCACCCGAAGTAATTGGTAGAAAAACTTATGGTTGTTGCCGGAGTTTCTGCACCTAAGTAGCCGGTAAACGTAAATTGGTATACGCCATCGTATGGCGCTGTGAAAGTCAGTCCCGTTAAACCCGGAATATCAGTAAAAACGGTTGCGCTCTTTGCAACGGTTAAATTGGCTGTTTGCTTGTTGTATTTTTCGAAGCTTTTATGGAATTGTGAAACCCATCGGGCGCCATCCCAAAAATACGGACCCGGACTGACACCATAGGTTCCCGCAGTAGTATTAGTATTGAAAACCATAGTTCCCATTTCCAGCAAACCGCCTTGCGGATTAATAACCGGCGCTGCTACATTAGTGGCGGTAAGGATAACCCGGGGCATTAAGAATCCGGTGGTAGTGCTATTTACATCTAAGGCAGCTTTTGGAGTTGTTGTTCCTACCCCAACCTGAGCAGTGAGGGCAATTGGAGAAAATGCGCAAATAAGAAAACAGAGAATCTGTCCTGTCAAGTTTTTCATTTTGAATTGCTTTTTAGTTATCGAGGCGACTAATGTAGTTTTCCTACAACCAGTTACTAAATTTTAAGCCAACCTTATGTTAACTTTAAAACAATCACAAAAAATAGTTGCGGATTGATTTACAGAATATTATAAATTGAATAAGATGTTTTTTGTAGATGAATTATGCTGTAAAATAAAGCAGTTTCGGAGAATTTTGCGAATAATTTAATTATACAATATGTTTGAATACAAACTTTTTGTTGCATAAATGATAATTAAAACTATCTTTAGCAGCTAAATTTTATTAAATACATAATATTATTTTGGATTTAGACCTTTGTTTGGGGCTATTTTAGGGGATTTAAATAATTTTTGTTTTGACAGTAATTAAAAACGCGGGAAATTCAAAATGGAAGAAATTATTAAAAAGCTAAAAAATGAGATCATTAATCATGATCTTATTAAAAATAGCTCGTTGTTCAGCTCGCCGCAATGGAAAAGAGCGCATTACATTATTCTCTCTGAAATAATTTCCGAGAGATTATCGAAGTCGGAGTTCATGCAAGGGTCTAAAAAAAATGATCTGGGGATTTCAATTTCAAGTTCCACGCTGCAACGGGTATTTACCAACAGTTATTCCGATAAAGGGAATACGGATTTGCGTTTTCTGAAAACACTCGATAAACTGGCCATCTTTTTGGGATATCCCAATTTGAATAATTTTTTATTGCACCGGTCCCAAAGCGAAAATACGCTATTTAAAAACGAGCAGTTAAACGCTGTTGAAGGTGTTGATGCTATGGATACACCCATTTCTTTTTTTACAGAATTGATCACTAATTATTGCAGGGAAGAATTTGAAGTAATAAAAAAAATACCGGAATTGCACCCTGAACCGCTTTTGGAATTTGTCTTTGCAGAGGGTCCATTATATAAAAGGGCGACCGATATGCTGTCAAAATTTTCAGAACGTAACCTTCATTTGAATTGCGAAAATAACCGGTCGAATTTTGAAAATTACGGATTCAAAGTGCGCAATGTCACTACGGATAGTATAGTGATTACTTCAAAAGAATTCTGGAACATGCATTGGGTCGACAGCAATGGAAAAACAACCTACATTGTTAACAGAGCCAACAATCAATTGTATTTTTTCAGAAAAATAAAAGGTGTCTGGAAAATTTGGGACAATCATAATCCCGGGTATGAATCGCTTGCTTCCGATTTTTTAAAAAATGAGAAATTATAATTTATTATATAAAAAAAGGAGCTAATTAAAGCTCCTTTTTTATTTTTTATTTCTTCTGCAACAATTGCTTCAGCAACTCGTTTTGCTCTTTCAATTCCTTAACGGCAGCTTTCAGTTCTTCAATCTGAGATTGCTGTTCCTGAATCGCTTTCACTGTAACCGGAATTAGCTGTGAATACATTACGCCTAATTTATCATTCTGTACATATTCGTATGTGTCCGGCGTTGCTTCACTTGTGATTTTCCAATCATGTGTTTTCACCACTTCCGGAAGCACTTTAAGCAATTCCTGAGCCGAGAAACCAAGAGAGGTTTGCTTCAGGTTTTCAGGAATTCTGGTTTTTCCGATGAAGTCATTTTTCCATTGGTAAGAGATCGGATTCAATTTCATGATTTCCGTTAGTCCGTAATCCAAATCCTTAATGTTCTTTTTAAGTGTAATATCCGAAGTTACGATAGGTGCATTCTGAAGGTAAATGTCGCTCCAGCGGCTGGCACTTGTACCTAAGTCGTAAGTATTTGTGATCGTTGGTGTAATACTGAAACTGGAAGCGATAGTAGCTTCACCGTCAACAAGATATTCAATAGATCCTACTCCCACAGCGGTTCCTCTGGAGTTTCCGTTTTTAGCGGAAGTAAGGTATTTTATAGTTGTCGCATATCCGTCAATCGTTACTCCAACGCCTTCATCGGATAACGAAGTGTCATGACCGAATTTCACCACATCCTCATCATTATCCACATGGAACATGGTAGGTTTATTAAGACTGCTCACATTTAAAGGAAAAGAGGTAGCGCCAATAGTAGTAGTTTCAATCAATGTTCCGCCAAGTTTAACAGTGCCGGAAGCATTCGTTAAACCATTGGTAAACGTGTACGCACTGCCTGGTAAAGTAACGGTATTTCCTCCTGAGATAGACAAGTTACTGCCGGAGATGCTTAAGGTCTGCGCTCCTGCGCCAGTTTGCCAGTATGCATTTCCATCAGCGTCAGATGTCAGTACTTTTCCAGCAGCCTGTGTACCGTCTTCCAAACGGAAAACATAGGAACCGGTAACCGGCGCAATGGTTTCTGTAACCAAAACATTATCTACTGTTGCTCCGTAAGCGTAAGTTCCAATGTATTCAAAACGAAGGGAATAGGAAACTCCCGGTGTTACAGTTAATGCTCCCGAATAAGTTGAATTTGCATCCACCACTACTGAAACCAAATTAGCGCCTACCTGCGCAGAAGTTCCATTATTGTATAGATAAATTCGGAAAGAGTCTGTTCCACTGGAATATTCATCAAAACGATAGCCGAAACTTACATTTACTGTAGATGTTGTTGGCGTAAAGTTCATGTAGGCAGTAGCCACCTGATCACAACTCGTGTCATCGGAGTCGATATACATATAAGGCGCAACACACGTAGCACAAACATAAGATGCCGGCGCCGAAGAAGAAGTTGTCCATCCTGAAGTAGTTGTACATGAAGCATCCGGTGTGTAATTCTGCGTTACCGTATACGAAGAGAAATTCTGGTTGATGAGATTGGAAGTTCCTCCGGTCACGCCAGGCACAGTAGTACCGGTCACGTGAAATTTACTCGAAGGAGCAGTATTTCCGATTCCCACTTTTCCGTCGGTTTTTACACGAAGGGCTTCGGTATTATTTGTTTTTACTGCAAAATCCTGTGCGTCAGTAGTTCCGATAAAATTGGTCCCGCAGGCTGTCCCGGCGTTTCCTGTAACAGACCAGCCCATGGATCCGAAAGGAACCCAGGCAGATCCGGTGTAATAATAGAATCCCGGCGTGTTATCCGTTTGATAAATCAATAATGCAGTGGCCGGTGTTACAATGGCATTTCGTTGTGCCTGAGTCATTCGGGGCGCCAGAAGACCGGCTGTGGTTGAAGTAATGTCCAAAACAGAACTTGTGTGGGGCGCTGTAGTTCCGATTCCAACCTGTGAATATATATTTCCGCTTAACGAAAAAAACAAGAAACAGGTAAGAAACTTGTAAAAAATTTTCATTGTGTTTGGTTAGTTTTTGTTAATTGTTTATTAAAATAGGGGCGAAACTATAAAAAACTAACAAACCAATAAGGTTATGTGATAATATAATCGATAAAATGCAAAAAAAACCGACGAATTACTAAAATTGGCCGATTTCTTACAAATTTAATTTAGTGTTTTACTTACACATCATCATAATCGACATAAATTTCTGCCGAAGTAGGATGTGCCTGACAGGTCAAAATTAATCCTTCGGCAATTTCGCCATCGGTTAAGATCGAGTTTTTGGTCATTTGTGCTGAACCTTTTGTGATTCGGGCCAGGCAGCTGCTGCAGATACCGCCCTGACAAGAGTAGGGTGCGTCAATTCCTTGTTTTAGAGCAGCTTCCAAAATGGTTTGCTTCTGTGCCATCTCAAAAACAGCTTCATCATTGTCCACCATTACCGTAATTTTGGTATGACCGCCTAAGGTATTTTCTATTTTTGTTTCGTTAGGTGTAGTGGAAAACAATTCAAATTTGATGTCCTTCTCAGGCACATTATTTTCTTTCAGAACATTGCTTACCGTTGAAATCATTTCTTCAGGACCACACAGGAAGAATTTGGAAAAATCCTTTCCGGCATGTTTTTGTTTTAAGACATGGTTTACGGTCGATTTATCAATTCTGCCAAATAAAGCATCGTCAACTTTTGCCTGCGTGAATGTAAAGTGTACAAAAAAGCGTCCAACATATTTCAGTTGCAAATCGTGCAGCTTTTTATAGAAAATAGTTTCTTCCGGCGATTTATTGGCATAGACTAAGACAAAAGTACTTAGCGGCTCGCTCTGTAAAACGGATTGGATGATAGACATTATAGGCGTAATTCCGCTACCCGCTGAAAAAGCAGCATAATTTTTCTGATTGTCTGCTTTAGGTTCAATAGTAAAACGGCCTTCAGGAGTTCCTACTTCCATGTGGTCGCCGACTTTCATTTTTTCATTGGCATAGGTAGAAACGAACCCGTTTTTAACTGCTTTGATCGTAATGCGGATTTCACTTCCATTGGGCGAAGAACAAATCGAATAGGCCCGGCGTTGCTCCTGTCCGTCCAAAATAAATTTAAGGTTGACATATTGGCCTGCGGTAAAGGTATAGTCAGGTTTTAAATTCTCGGGAATATCAAAAACTACAGAAATAGCATGCGGGGTTTCACGGGTAATTTCCTTGATGGTTAAGTTATGGAATGCTGACATAATATTTAGTTTGTTGGTACAAAAGTAAAAAAATTATTCAGCGCAATTTGAACATAAAGGAGTTAATTGATTTCAAAGACTTTCTTTTCCTTTAATCTGATTTTTCCTTACAAATTTCCCACTTATTAAAAAGAAACGTATTTTTACCCATACTTATACTAAAAAAAGATTTTGAAAGTTAAAGGAATAAAACGTTTTACCTTGAAAAACAAGACATTAAAATATACGTTTATTGTTGGACTATTGGCCATGTTCGTTGCCTGCTCCACCAAAAGGAACTCTTTTACGCGCCGAAGTTACCATGCAGTGACAGCGGAATACAATATTCTGTACAACGGCCAGGTCGCTTTTGATAAAGGAGTTGAAGACCTGAAGTCAACCTATAAAGATAATTTTTGGGAAATTCTTCCTGTGGAACGTATGCAGGAAAAACAGGAAGCTATTCTTCCGGGACAAACCAAGAACGCCAATTTTGACAGAGCGGAAACTAAAGCCATCAAAGCGATCCAGAAACACTCCATGAACATTGACGGCAGCGAGAAGAATCCGCAAATGGACGAAGCGCACCTGCTTTTAGGGAAAGCCCGTTATTATGACAATCGGTTCCTTCCGGCATTGGAAGCATTTAATTACATCTTATATAAGTATTCCAACAGCGATAAAATCTATGAGGCTAAAATCTGGAGGGAAAAAACCAATATCCGTTTAGAGAACGATGCCCAAGCCATAAAAAATTTAAAAATGCTGCTCAAGGACCGAAAACTGAAAGGTCAGGTCCATGCTGATGCCAATGCTATTTTAGCACAGGCCTATCTCAATACGAATGTTACGGATACCGCTGTTGCTAAACTTAAAATTGCGCGGGAACTTACAAAACACAATGAGGAGAAAGCACGATACAATTTCATCTTAGGACAATTGTATGAAAGACTGAATTACCCGGACAGCGCTTATGCTGCATTCCAGGAGGTAATCGACATGAAACGGAAATCGCCCCGTCGTTATGTAATCTGGGCGCATGCGAAACAGGCACAGCAGTTTGATTACAAAAGCGGAGACACACTCGCTTTTTTAGAGAAATTCGATAAACTTTTAAAAGATCGGGAAAATCGTCCGTATCTGGATGTGATTAATCATCAGAAAGGTTTGTTCTATGATAAACTTAACAAAAAAGAGAGCGCTAAAAAATATTACAATAAGTCCTTGCGCTCGATTTCACAGGATAATTATCTGATGGCATCGAACTATCGCAACCTTGCTGCTATTTATTTTGCCGACGCGAAATACAAGACCGCCGGGAAATATTATGACAGCACGATGATCCGGCTTGATGCGAAATCAAGGGAATATTTCGCCATTAAGAAGAAACGTGAGAATCTTGCCGATGTTATTAAATACGAAGATATCATTCAGAACAACGACAGTATCCTGAAAGTTGTCGCCATGAGCGAAAATGACAAAAGGAATTATTACGAAGCGCATATCGCCAAGCTGAAAATCGAAGACGAGAAAAAAGCCATCGAAGCAGCTAAAAGAGCCGAAGCGCAGCAACAACAGGGCAATCCACAAGGAATGCCGCCTTCTGCAGGGGACATTAAAGGAGGTAAAACAAGCCCTCCTTCGGAAGAACCTGTAACATTGATGCCGCCAGATGCGATGCCGCCATCTAACCAGCCAAAAGGTTTTGAGAACCAAAGCAATTTCTATTTTTATAATCCGACCACCGTTGCTTATGGACGAACCGAATTCAGAAAAAAATGGGGTAACCGAAAATTTGGCGAGAATTGGCGCTGGTCTTCAACAGTTCAAACTTCGGATAACAGTGAAGAGGTTCCGGATCCGGACAAACAGGACGATGTAGTGAAAGTAGATGAGAATCCGGTCACCAAAACTGAGAAACCGGAGTACTCGGCTGATTTTTATCTTAAGCAATTACCAACGGAGCAAAAGGTGATCGACAGTTTAGCCCGTGACCGAAATTTTGCCTATTTCCAATTGGGTACTATTTATAAGGAGAAATTCAAAGAATACGAATTGGCAGCCTCCAAACTGGAAACGCTGTTGACGAAGAATCCGGAAGAACGCTTGGTGCTGCCGGCGAAATACAACTTGTATAAGATCTACGAAATAATCAATCCGGCCAAAGCAGAAGCGATGAAACAGGAAATCATTTCGGGCTATCCAAATAGTCATTATGCCAAGATCTTAACCAATACTGCGGTAGATGTGATTACCGACAGTCCGGAAATAGTTTACGGAAATCTCTACAAACAATACGAAAAAGGAGAATATCAGGAAGCCCTGAAAAAAACCGAGCAGATGATTCAAAATTTTGCCGGTGATGAAATAGTGGCGAAATTCGAATTGCTACGCGCAAGAATTGTGGCCCGTTTGTATGGCGTACAGGAATATAAAAATGCGCTCGAACAGATTGCGAAAAATTATCCTTCCATCGACGAGGGGAAACAAGCGAAGGTGATTGTAAGCACCGATATTCCTAAGCTGGAGCAATTGGAATTGGGTAAGGAAGCTCCTAAAAGCTGGAAAATAATTTATCAGATTCCGTATCCGAATGATGCCAGAACAAAAGCACTGACCGAAAAACTACAGAAATACATTAAGGACCGAAACAGCGAAAGAATCACTTTGTCCAACGATGCTTATATGATGGATAAAAGTTTTATGGTGATACATGGTTTCAGCTCCAAAGAGGGCGCTCAGTCTACCATCTCGGTGCTGAAAGACTTCAAAGGGTACAAAGTGCAGGAAGCTGCTTTTGTGATATCGAATGAGGACTATAAAGTGATTCAGGTGAAGAAGAACCTGGCCCAATATCTGGAAAAAATCAAGTAATCATGTTCGACAAACCACAGAAATCCTACACCGATCTGTTGGGTAAAACCAATAGGATAGTAGAAGGGACAACGATCGAAGGCAATATTGTTTCCCAGGCCGATTTTCGCCTGGACGGGCAATTGATAGGGAATTTCACCTCGACAGGACGATTGGTGATTGGTCCGGCCGGAAGTGTAACCGGAGACGTAATCTGCAAAACGGCCGATATCGAAGGAAAATTTAACGGGAAAATCGATGTGACCGACATTCTGACCATCCGTTCGAAAGCCGCTATTAAAGGTGACGCTATTGTTGGCAAGCTTTCAGTAGAA
>NZ_CAMLMK010000007.1 GCF_946481155.1 uncultured Flavobacterium sp. | reverse complement strand
ATCGCATTCGTTTGTTAGATAATTGGGGCCATAATTTCCATGCATTCCTAACATACCAACGCCAAGCGGATGATCGGTAGGTATGGCACTCATGCCCATAATAGTCCAGGCAGCGGGCAAGCCTCCTTTTTCAATGAAGGCCTGAAACTCTTTTTCAGCGCCTCCCAATACGATTCCCTGGCCGAAAATAACCAGCGGTTTTTTAGCCTTGTTGATTAATTCTGCTGCCTTTTCTATGTATTCGCTACGAACAATAGGTTTTGAACGGTAACTTCTGACATGCGTACAGGGCTTGTATCCTTTGTAGTCAAAGAGTTGCAGTTGCGCATTCTTGGTGATGTCAATCAAGACCGGGCCTGGCCGTCCGCTTTTTGCGAGGTAAAAAGCTTTGGCTAATACTTCCGGAATTTCGGTTGCATCCGTAATCTGATAATTCCATTTTGTGATGGGAGTAGTGATGTTGATTATGTCGGTTTCCTGAAAAGCATCGGTTCCCAACAAATGCGCAAAAACCTGTCCGGTAATACAAACTACTGGGGTAGAGTCGATCATGGCATCGGCTAAACCGGTAACCAGATTTGTAGCGCCGGGACCACTGGTTGCAAAAACTACTCCCGTTTTTCCACTTACGCGGGCATATCCCTGGGCTGCGTGAATTGCACCTTGTTCATGGCGGACTAATATGTGCTTCAGGCAGTCATCATAATCATATAAAGCATCATAGATAGGCATAATCGCACCACCCGGATAACCGAATATGGTATCAACTTTTTCAGATAATAAGGCGTCAATGACTGCCAGGCTACCTGAAGTATTGAATGTCTGGAGTTCTTTATTTTCTGTTTGCGAACGTTTTAGTGTTTCCATTTTTTTTGCCTTTTATAATTCATCTGTAACACAGCCTTCGGAGGCGTCTTTTACTAATCTTACATATTTGTGCAGTACACCATTGCGGACCTTCAGCTCCGGGGTTACGAATCTCTTTTTTCTTTTTTCCAATTCCTGATTATCAACTTGAAGATGTATACTGTTGTTCACGGCGTCAATTTCAATGGTGTCGCCATCGTTTACTAATGCTATTGTTCCGCCATCGTATGCTTCAGGAGTTATATGGCCTACAACAAAACCGTGAGTTCCTCCGCTGAATCTTCCATCGGTAATTAAAGCGACACTTTTGCCTAATCCGGCGCCTATAATGGCAGAAGTCGGTTTCAGCATTTCCGGCATTCCCGGACCGCCTTTCGGACCCACATAGCGGATCACAATAACATCTCCAGCCTGAATTTTTTTATCTTCAATCCCCTGGATCAGTTCTTTTTCACCGTCAAAAACTTTGGCAGGCCCTTTGAATTTTTCGCCTTCTTTGCCGGTTATTTTGGCAACTGATCCTTTCACTGCCAGATTGCCGTATAGTATCTGAAGATGTCCCGTTTCTTTAATTGGTTTTTCTAATGGACGAATTATATTTTGATCTTCAAACGTTATGTTTACTATATTTTCCAGATTTTCAGCAAGTGTTTTTCCGGTAACGGTCATGCAATCTCCGTGAAGCATTCCTTTGCTCAGCAGATATTTCAGCACCATCGGAACACCTCCTTTTTCGTGCAAATTTTGCATTAGGTAATTGCCTCCCGGTTTAAAGTCAGCTATCAACGGCGTTTTATTGCTGATTCTTTGAAAATCGTCCTGCGTAATTTTTACACCCACACTTTTTGCCATCGCAATAATGTGCAGCACGGCATTTGTACTTCCGCCAAGAGCTATTAAAACCGTAATGGCATTTTCGAATGCTTCGAAAGTCATAATGTCTTTCGGGCAGATGTTTTTTTTCAGCAGTATTTTTAAGTACGCACCTGCCTGTTGGCATTCGGTAATTTTATCTGTACTAATCGCGGGATTGGAGCTGGAATATGGTAAGCTCATTCCCAGTGCTTCGATTGCAATAGCCATGGTATTTGCAGTGTACATTCCACCGCACGCACCTGCGCCCGGGCAGGAATTTTTTATGATGCCTTTAAAATCTTCTTCGGAAAGTTTACCTGCTATTTTTTCGCCTAAAGCTTCAAAAGCGGAAACGATATTCAAGTCTTTTCCCTGGTATTTTCCTGGGGCGATTGTACCTCCATAAACCATTATCGATGGACGGTTTAATCTTCCCATGGCAATGATAGAGCCGGGCATGTTTTTATCACAACCCGGAATCGCAATAAGTCCGTCATAATAATGGCCTGCAACTACGCTTTCGATACTGTCGGCAATGATTTCCCTGCTCACTAAGGAATATCGCATTCCGTCAGTGCCATTGGTTATTCCGTCGCTGATGCCAATTGTATTGAAGATAAGACCCACCATATCCTGTTCGTTTACAGCTTCTTTGATGTATGCAGCCAAATGGTTGAGATGCATATTGCAGGTGTTGCCGTCATAACCCATGGAAGCTATGCCTACAAAGGGTAGTCTTAATTTTTCTTCGGTAAGTCCGATGCCGTACAACATAGCTTGTGCTGCCGGTTGTGTTGGATCTTGCGTTACGGTTTTGCTGTATTTATTTAATTCCATAATTAGTGTAATGTCGGTTTGCATTCTTTTTCAAGAACTAAATTTTTATAAGCCGTCTGGAGTTTTTTTCCTAATGAATCATTCCACGAGAATGGGAATTCTTTTTTATTCAAGGATTGGATTCCAATTACTTCAGCAGCAGTTCCGCAGAGGAAGGCGCTATCTGCATTTTCTAATGCTTCCGGTAAATAAAGGCCTTCTTTTACAGTGATATTCATTTCCTCGCACAATGCTACTATTGTGGCTCTTGTAATTCCCGGTAAGATGTTGCCAAGTTGCGGAGTGTATAGGATGCCGTCTTTTTCAAAAAACAGATTGGAACCCGGTCCTTCCGCAAGATAACCGTCGCTATCGAGCAATAAAGCTTCGTCATAACCTTTGGATTTGGCTTCGGTAGTGGCGAGTATTGAGTTTACATAATGTCCGCATACTTTCGCTTCTACTTTTGTTGAACGCGGATGAGGTCGGCAAAACGAGGAGAAGGTAAGATTAAGCCGTTTTTCGCCTAAGTAGGCCGCCCATTCCCAGGCACAAATCATTATGGAAACATCATGAGGGCTGGTTAAACTCATATTCGGCGAGCAAAAAACGATTGGACGGATGTAGGCGTCCGTAAAGTTGTTCCGTTCTAGCAGTTCGTAGGTTTTTTGAGTCAGCTCTTCGGAACTGTAATTAAAAGGGATACCTATGAGTTCGCATGATTTTTTTAAACGATCGTAATGCTCTTCGGATTTGAAAATGCGTGTTCCGTTTTCGGTTGGATAAGCTCGTATGCCTTCGAACGCCCCGTAGCCATAATGCAGGGTTTGTCCGTATAAATCGGCACTTGTTTCGCTGGCTTTTAGGAATTTGCCATTGAGGTATAGGATAGTATTGTCTGAATAATATAAATTATTCGTTGGGGCGAGGGTAGTGTATTTTGTGTTCATAATTATGTCATTTTTATATTCCACAGTACGAAAGTAGCTGAGGTTTTAAAGTTGAATTTTTTGATTATTTTGTTTTTTACAATGCTTTAAAATTGATTTTTAAATTTAATATGTTGATTTTCAGTTAATTGTATTTATTTTTTTACGACGCTTAAGACTGTTTTTTTTATTGCAAAAAGTTTGTGTAATCCTTTTTGTTGATTTTAAAAAGGATATCGAAGGTTTTTTTGAATAAAAAAATCTGTGATCCTACGCAGTTATTTGCTAATTGCGTGGAGAGTGTGACAATACCGGTATTGCGTCCCGATTACTATCGCGATACAATACAATCAATGTAATAAGTTGGGAAAGGGGAGGGAAGTGAGGTTGATTTTGCTGGTCTGATGAATTGAATTTGACCAGGATAAGCATGTCTTTAAAGAATTAGCATGCTCACTTACGCGTCCTTGTTCCTCATTTAGCAAATGCTAATGACGATAACAATAATGACGTAAATTGAAGAAAGGATAGTGGTGGTTGCAGTGTTTTTTGTTTTTGTGTACCCTTTGGGATTTTCTCTTCGGTTGTTTGCTGTTGTTTTCATTTCGCTTTAAAATTTAAGTTAGTATTTGATTAAAATAAAAAAACCTCCCTGTAATGGGAGGTTGTATATAGATTTTTTATTTCTAATGTATATATAACATCTCCATTCACAATTGTGGTAACACAATAATGACAATAATAACGATGTTAATGATGTTTTTCATTTTGTTGTATTTCAGTTCTTTACTAAGACTAAGACAAAACTAGTGATATTTTTTTATAAGCAAAATCTTTTTCTGCATTTTTGTTGAAAGATTAAAAAAAGAGCAAAAGTAAAGTTTGTAGTATATTAAGATGTGTCTTTTAGAATCTTCCCAATTTCACGATCCGTTTTTTGTTGAAATTGCTATTTATAATCCAAGAAAATAGAAGGTAATAAATCCTCTATTTGCTGATAATTAAGGCTTTAATGTTTCTTTTTTAAGCTTAATTTGAATGTTCAGTATTTAAAGTTATCCCAAAATATGGTTTTTCCGAACATAAAAACACCACATTTGCATACTTCTGCTTCTATGCTTCTGCATATCAGGTGTTTATGTTGATTGTTTTAATTTATTTTTCATTTGGAAGTTTGGGAAATAGTAAATCTAAAATTATGAAAAAAGGAAAAAAATTACTTTTGTTTGCCCTTTTACTTCTTGCCGAATTTGCGATTGCCCAAGTTGGAATTAATACAGCAACTCCCGATGAATCATCTGTACTGGATGTGTATTCTACTAATAAGGGATTTCTTATGCCAAGATTGACAACAATCCAAAGGGATGAAATACTTAATCCTTCAGACGGGTTGATGGTTTATAACACTACAACTTCTAGTTTGAATTATTTTAATTCGGTTTGGAAGAATATTGCTCCAAGTTACAACACGATAAATGATACAGGAATTATTTCTACATCCTCTGCGACAGATATAACGGTGCCGGGAATGGTTTTAGCACTGCCTGAAGGAAGTTATTATGTAGCATTTGACAGCCAGATTTCTAATCTTTCTGTACCCATTACAGTGAATTCCAATACGCTTTTGACAGACTTTTTTATACTTTATAACCAACTTCAGTCTGCACCTGTTACGAATGCTACGCATACAGCTGCTTTTGGAAGCGGAGAAACGGTTGTATCCGGAAAGTATTCGGTTGCGAGTGCTATTTCCATAGCAGGAATACTGACACTGGATGGGGGAGGAGACTCCAATGCTGTTTTTATTTTCTATGCTAACGGGGCCATCGACTTTGGAGCCAACACAACTATAGTTTTGACAAATGGAGCCTCAGCGGAGAATATATTCTGGTTGGCAGAAGGTGCGGTAGGTGTTGGTGCTGATACTATTGTTTATGGAAATTTAATTTCTCATGGAGCAGCAGTTGCTGTCGGAGCCAATTGCACTGTAAATGGAAGGATGATGACAAATGCCGGCGCGGTTTCTTTTGGCCCCGGTTCGTGTAATGTACCTTTAAATCCATCGGCTGCAATTAATATGGGTTCGTTGAGCACTTTTGTTTTGTTTACGGGAGCAGGAGCTATTAACAATACAGGCAGTTCTGTATATAATGGCAATATTTGTTCCGGTGCCGGGGCTATCGGAAGTCTTACTACAGCAACAGTCAATGGAATAACTGTCCTGCCAAATGTAGATACAATAATTAATAATGTTACTGTAAATGCATTGGCTACATTTAGCATCTGCCAAAATGGAATTCTGATTCCCAGTTCCAGCAAACAGATAACCTGCAATAACGGATATACCAATTTGTCATTGCATGCGATAGCTAATGTGTCGGATGGCGAATTAATTACTATTCAATGGAAAATTGATTCTGGAATTTTAGCCTTGGGAAACAGGGTGCTGACTTCAATAATGGTACACTAAAAAGTAATTCAAATTATAGAAATATAAATGCAAAAAAAGGAGCCTGTTTTTAAAAACAGGCTCCTTTTTATAGATAATGAAATTTCTTATTATTTCTTTTCCGGAGGGAACTGCGCCAGGATTTTAGAAACAAATTCGTTAATCCTTTCGTCTTTTTTAGTGGGCTCTTCTTCAAGATAGCCACTTCCTTTACCCTGCCAGATCAATTCTTTTTTTCGGGCATCGATCAGATCGATATAAAGTGTTCCTTCAGTTGTGGAAGATACATAACTGCGTCCACCCCAAATGTACGGATTCCAGCCCCAGCCCCAGCCGTAACCCCAGCCGGCATGATATTCTGTTACATCGACACGTTCCCTTTCTTTAGTAAAAATATTTACCAATAAATCCGGAGATTCGCTCTTTGTGTACCCTTTTTTCGTCATTTCGGCGTCTATGGCACGGAGGATTCGTTTTTTATCCAGATCGGAAATCTCGGCTTTATCAATACCGCTTTTCTGGAAAGCATAAGTTTTATACTGGCTGAAATCGGCTTTAGTGTCAAAATCAGAATCTACTCTTACGGAACTGCAAGCCCCTAAAATAAAGAGTAGTGTTAACGAAAGCAGTTTAATTGTTTTCATACTTTATCTGTTTAAAGTTTAATGTCCGAAAACTTCCTGTCAGTATTTCGCTCGCCTGAGATTTTAGTTCCGGAACTACAATAACGAATCATCCACTAAATTAGGGATGGTAACTTTTAGCAACGGTTGTGTTTCCATTGCGCGCTTAATCGCAAAAATAGCGCCTTCATTTCGCGCCCAGCTTCTTCGGGAAATTCCATTGTTTACATCCCAGAAAAGCATTGATTCTAAGCGTTTTGATGCTTCTTTACTACCATCAAGAACCATACCAAAACCACCGTTAATTACCTCGCCCCAGCCAACGCCGCCGCCATTGTGGATGGAAACCCAGGTAGCACCGCGGAAACTGTCTCCGATAACGTTATGGATTGCCATATCGGCAGTGAAACGGGAACCGTCATAGATGTTTGAGGTTTCGCGATAAGGCGAATCGGTACCGGAAACATCGTGGTGATCCCGGCCTAAAACCACATAGCCGATTTCACCTCTGGCAATTGCCTGGTTGAACGCTTCGGCAATTTTTGTCCGTCCTTCTGCATCGGCATAAAGGATTCGGGCTTGTGAACCGACTACCAGTTTATTTTCCTGAGCGCCTTTGATCCACTGAATATTATCGGCCATTTGCTGCTGGATTTCGGAAGGCGAATTTTTCATCATTTCTTCCAGGACGTCACACGCAATGGTATCTGTTTTTGCTAAATCTTCCGGTTTTCCTGAGGCACAAACCCATCGGAACGGTCCGAATCCGTAATCGAAACACATTGGCCCCATGATATCCTGAACATAAGAAGGATATTTGAAATCAATGCCATTTGGCGCCATAACATCCGCTCCGGCACGGGAAGCTTCCAGTAAGAAGGCATTTCCATAATCGAAGAAGTACGTTCCTTTTGCTGTATGTTTGTTAATTGCTGCTGCATGACGACGCAATGTTTTCTGTACTTCGATTTTGAATTGTTCCGGATTGTTAGCCATCATTTCGTTGGCATCATCGAAAGAAATTCCAACCGGATAATAACCACCGGCCCAAGGGTTATGAAGCGAAGTCTGATCAGAACCTAAGTCGATATAAAGGTTTTCTTCATCGAATCGTTCCCAAACGTCTACCACGTTTCCTAAATAAGCCAGAGAAACAATCTCGTTTGTTTGCTGTGCTTTGCGGATACGGGTAATAAGTTCGTCGATATTCTCATATACTTCATGTATCCATCCTTGCTCGTGACGGATTTTGGTGATTTTCGGGTTGACTTCGGCACAAACGGTAATACAACCGGCGATTGTTCCGGCTTTTGGCTGTGCGCCACTCATTCCGCCAAGACCTGAAGTTACGAATAAATTTCCACCCGGATTCTTTTTTATTTTTCGGAAGCCGTTTAAAACGGTAATGGTTGTTCCGTGTACGATTCCCTGCGGACCGATGTACATGTAACTTCCGGCAGTCATTTGTCCGTACTGCGTTACCCCAAGCGCGTTAAATTTTTCCCAATCGTCCGGTTTGGAGTAATTCGGGATCATCATTCCGTTGGTTACAACCACTCTCGGGGCTTCTTTATTTGAAGGGAAAAGTCCCATCGGATGGCCGGAATACATAACTAACGTCTGTTCTTCCGTCATTTCCGATAAATACTTCATGGTTAAGCGATACTGTGCCCAATTGCTGAAAACGGCGCCGTTTCCACCATAGGTAATTAATTCATGCGGGTGCTGTGCTACGGCATAATCCAGATTGTTCTGAATCATCAGCATAATCGCTTTTGCCTGTTCGCTTTTTCCCGGATATTCCGAAATAGGGCGGGCGTACATCCTGTAATCCGGACGAAGACGGTACATGTAAATACGACCGTATTTTTCCAGTTCTTCTTTGAATTCGGGTATCAGTTCGGCATGGTGCTTGGGTTCGAAATAACGAAGCGCATTGCGGATTGCCAATTTTTTTTCGTCGTCCGATAGTATTTCTTTACGCTTTGGTGCGTGATTTATAGTTGTTTCGTATGGTTTTGGTTGTGGTAAAACCGATGGTATTCCTTCTGTTATTTGTTCTTGAAAAGTCATTTATTAGATTTTTAGACCTTTTAGATTTTTGGATTTTTAGATTTTGGGTGTCTAAAATTCCAATACTCTAAAATGCTGATTTTATTAGTTTATTGGTAAAATTTAAGATTACTGTGTAGTTAAATCTTTTTATAATCCTACTTATAAACTAGGGATACCGGATATCCGACCTGTGGTAGGACTTGTGGATTTTGATTCTGTATTTCAGTAAATGGATGTCCATTATGGTGTTGTTAGTTGTCTTTGTTGGGTCTTTTGTTTGTGCCTGTTTTTTTGTCGAAACCATAGGGACAATGACGGCATCCGCTTTTGCAGCAATACCCTCTTTTCAGGTGGTATTTTTCGGTGAAGCACTTATAACCTTCCGGCGTATAATAGAAATCCTCGCCTTCGATTAATTTATTATCTTTATTTTGGTCATTCATACTGGCAAACCGACAAAAAATCAGTTGTTATAATTTTATTCAAAAATAAATATTTTTATCCAAGGTTGCTGCTTTCCTTTGGTTAAATAAAAAAATGTAGCAGAAATTCAGGAACTTTACCTTAATGATTGTATTCGTAGTAAAATATTTAACGCCAAAAGGCTTTCGGGGGATTACGATTTTTCCTTTTGTTTTCCTTACGGATAAGAAGGATAGGGAAGATGTTGTGATTATAAACCACGAGAAGATTCATATTCGGCAGCAGCTTGAAATGTTGATAATTCCTTTTTTTATTTGGTACGGTATTGAGTTTTTGGTTCGGCTGTTTCGGTTTAAGAATCGTTCCGCGGCGTATCGTAATATCAGCTTTGAAAGAGAAGCTTACGCAAACGAAAAAAATCTCGCTTATTTAAAGCAACGCCCTTTTTGGCAATTTTGGAAATATATTTAAATAAAAAAACCTCCACGATGGGAGGTTTTTTGTAGTATGAAGAAAAGATTATTTCTTTTTAGTCTCTTTTTTTGCAGTTGGAAGCAAGTGTTCCGGTATTCTTTCGAAACGCACTTTCTGACCGTCGAAGTATACTGGTGTTCCTTCTTTTCCTGTTCCGTCATTGTTCATAACGCCTTCCATGTTTTTATCAAAATCACCTGAAAGGATTGTGCTGGATACTTCAACGCCGTTTTCGAATCCTGCTCTTGTTCCTATGGCAATCCAGTTGAAAGAAGCATTGCTTGTTCCGTTAAGGTTTTCTTTGATGTAGAAACCTTCAGCTGTAATTTCGCTGATGTATACTCCTTTTGTTTCTCCTGTTGGCGTAACAGTTACATTCACAGGTTCTGTTTTGGAAATCATGTTTTTGAAAGCGTCGTTGAACGGTACAAAAGCAGTTCCGTTTGCTAAAGTTGCACGACCTCTTGACGTTACGTCAACGCTGGTTGAAACAGATGAATAGGCAACCGTTTTGTTGCTTGCTCCGTTGTCAATCAATTGCACTACCGGTTTGTTTACGATAGTGTTCCCCTGAACGTACATACCGAATTCTTTTCCGCTGGATACCATACCGTATTGGTTACCTTTTACATAACCACCCATAAAACCACCGTTGATTCCTAAACCTACAAGGTTGTTTGGTGTGTTTTCATCTGATCTGTTACCACTGTTTCCGTTGTTGATAGATCCGTTGTTACCGCCACCGTATACACTGTATGTTGTTCCGGTTAGACCTCGGTATCCTAACATTCCGAAGTTTCCGCTTCCACCGAATCCTAAAACACCACCTGAACCATCTGGAATTGTTCCGCTTCCTACTGTCAGTAAATCACCAACTACACCGAATAAATAGGAGTTTGTTGATGATGGAGTAACTCTTGAGCCAATGTTGCCGTATACTCCTGCTACCGCTCTGTTTGTTCCGTAAGGACCTCCGCTGAAACCTGAACCTACTGAAATTGTATTGTTTTCTCCAATCACACCTACGGCTTTGTTGTTTCCTGCCACGGTCTCGTCAATGATACCGTGAACACCAATTGGAATGCCAGTTGCAACGCTACCGTCAGCCTGACCTAAAACCCCTTCTCCTGATTGCACGAAACCGGAGATGGAACCGTTTTGTGTAAGTCCAACCACACCATATCCTGTACCATTTGAGTATCCGAAAACACCCATACCTCCTGCATCTGCATATCCTGCCAATGCTCTTCCTGCTGTTGCATTCGGGTAACCTGCAACGTTTACAAAAGCTGTTGAAGATGAGTGTGCCGACAATTTGTCTCTTGAGTCCTCGCCACTTGCTTTTCCAATTACGGATTGACCTTCAACGCGCATTCCGTTTGCGGGTGCCGGATTGGTTTTTGAATATATATTTCCCAGGGAGAAGTTACCTGCCACCCCCAAAGTACTTACCGGTAAACTGGTGTTAATCCCCATATTTCCAGCACTGGTTATTCTTGTTCGTTCAATGTCGTTTGTTTTCGTTACAAAGTCTACTGCGTCAGTTGTACCCAAAAAATTTGATGGAGCAGCTGTGCCGCTATTTCCGTTCAGTGTCCAGGCTTTAGTGATATCTGCAGTAAATGTTACCCATTTAGTACCATCCCAATAGTAATAACCAGGGCTTACAGCTGTAGCTCCTGCACCGGCAGTAGCAGTATTATATACCATTTCGGAAGTGGTTGGTGCAGTTAGTGGTGCAGCTGAATCCGTAGCGGTTAATGCCACTCGTGGAATTAGTAAACCATCTGTAGTGCTTGTAATATCTAAGGCTCCGGCTGGTGTTGTGGTACCGATACCTACCTGAGCATTTGCGTCCATAAAAGCACATGACGCGAGAAGGATAATAAGGCTTAAGGAATGTTTTTTCATTTTGTTATAGTAGGTTAGTTTTAGTTTTTATAGCGGGTTTTTTAGTTATAAAATTTTATAAATTGGGCAAAACTACTTTAAAATTCAAAAAATACAAATATTATGTTATAAAAAAATTAGATTTTAACATAAAAAAACCGCCGTGAAGGCGGTTTTTTATTTAAAAAACTGAGTGTTAGTAAATTACCTTTTTGGTAACTGTTACGCCATTTTCTAAAGTCACTTTTACTACCAGTGTAGAATCTGTAGGATTAAGCGTACTTGCTGTAAATTCGTTAGAATCTACTTTCTTTCCATTCACAAGAATGCGTCCCAGCACATCATAAATTACAACCTCTTTAATTGGTTCTAAAGTTGAATTTACTTTTAATTTTTCGTTGGTGTATACAACAACTGCATTTTCAACAGCTGATACATCATCATTACCTAATGTGCTTTCGGTGTAACGAAGAACAAAGCGGTTGTCAAATGTTCCAACAGTGGAAGTGAAGCTATATGGCGCCAATTTCAGGTTGTGAACTATATTTAACGTTCTGTCTTCCAGATAAATGTTTGAGTTCTCAAATTGGGTGTCGAAATGGTCAATGCCAATAGAATAAGTATTGTTCGCAGTTGCTTTAAATCCTAGCGGAACGATATCTTCCTGAGCAAATGGCCAAGGACGCCCTTGAATTGTTAGTTTTTTATCGCTCATTAAAGAATAGAATTTAACAGCGTTTCCTGCCAATGTTTCTCCGTCTAATCCGCGGTCCCAACCTAATGTTGCACCTTCTGCGTAACCTACCAGAATCTGACTGAAGCCGCCATTGTTATTTGATAAATTCAGCCATAATCTTTGGCTTGCAAAACCGTTTTGGTTCTGACCTTCATTTGCATCTCTGTAGAAGTTGCTGTTATTGTTCAATACTCGCATACTGTTATTGAAAGTCACGTTACCGTTTGTTTCCGCGCTTATGAAGAAAGATTGACCGGCACCAATGTATTGCGTTGGCATAGTTCCTCCTGTCACCGCTGTTGCAGTTGCTCCTAAAGAGTTCACTGTAGCATAATCACTCACAGTATAGTTGTAAGCATAGTTTCCGTAGAACGGATCCGGTGTAGCGGATGTAGGAAGTGTATTATGTGTCCACAAATATATTGTTCCGTCAACAACAGGAACGTTTGCGGGGTCATTTAAGAAGCTTACAATATTCACTGCTGAAGGATAAGGATTTCCGATTAAATTCCATTCGTCATCAGCGTCTGTAATGATTGCTCCTCCCACTGATGTTCCAATGTTAGCGTTCGTGCCTATTGCTATTGGCATCGAGATAGGACCGTTATTAGGCGTACCGGTAAAGTTTACCGTGTAGGTTTGTTTTGTGCCTGATACTGGGAAAGTACCCGGAGCACGTGCAATAATTCCATAATTTGGTGTCATAACTGTTCCGGTTCCTACAGCAGACCAGGTTCCGTTACCTCCGGATACGGTTGGAAGATATCTGTAGATGTATGGTGTGCTAGATGTCAGATTTCCAACAGTAAATGCAGAAGCAGCTGTTACCGGAGAGTTCCAATAAGTATAATCTAAACGGAATAAAGGTTGCGTTGTTCTCAGAATATGAGCCGTACCTATATTTGCACTGTTATTGGTCTGAACCAAACTTGCGTCATCCTGAATGATTAAATCTCCACCAGCATTTATGTCTACCCAGTTTACAACAGATAAATTATTAGCTGAATTTACCGTTAATACAGCACTATTATGAATAGTCAGGTTTAATGCTAAGCCAGTATAAGCTGATCCACTGATTATCGGATCAGTAGCTACGTTTGGAATAACAACACAGTCTGTATTTGTAGGAACCCCTGCAGGGGTCCAGTTGTTGGCATTGCTCCAATCTGAACTAACTGAACCATTCCATACTTTATTTCCGGAAACAGTTACTGTAGTTTCTTCTGTTTCGATTAATGTTGATCCGTTACATAAAGTATATGTTACTTCTGCAGTATAGGTTGTAGTGGTTGCAGGACATACGTTAATAACGTCAGTTGTTCCAATCATCGGTCCTGTAGTGCCTGAACCCTGATACCATTTCAATGAGGTAATTGAAGTCCCCGCCGGAACAAATCGCCATGCTTCATTGGTAGTAGTCCAGTCTGCATCTAAACCATTTCTTCCCGGAGCTACAACAGCTTGCGTACCTCCAACGTTTTGAACACCAACAATCGCATTTCCGCCATTCCATGTGCCATCAATACTTTTTTCTTTGATGTATACTTCAATAACGTTTGTATTTTCATATAATACCATCATTCCGGTATATAAAATTGTATTGTTGCTGAACATCGGAACATTACTCCATGATGCTACTAACGCTCTACAACCTGTATCTAATGTTATCAATTCCCAGCCTACTTCACCACCAACGCTTGGATCAATATCGTGATACACTCCGTAAATGGTGTTGGCAAATAAAGCGCCCGTTGTACTAGGTAAGCTGTTGCTGAAAGAATACCCTGAAGCTGTACCAGCTCTAGCTATGTCGAATGTAAGTACCCCGTTTGAACCGATTGAACATTGGTTGTATGAGTTTCCGTAGAAACAGAAGTTAAAAGGTAAGTTAATGGCAGGAGACCAAACGTCATCACTGTTCACACTCACTGGATTCTGTAAACATCCGAATTGATAAGGAGGGTTGTATGGAATTGCTTCCACAGTATATGTTGATGTCTCTCCTAATTGTAAATAGGTAGCTTCCAGGTCAACGCAGTTTGAAGCGGAGGTACAGTCAATAGCTGCCGGATCTGCTCCATTTAAGCCTAAACCACCTGAAAGTACGGATGGACATGCTAAAGCTGATGTTCCTGTTCCGTCTCCGATGGTACAGTTAGGAACATAAAAAGTGATTGGTCCTATCCATGCGCCTTGTCCTAATCCGCCGCCACAGTTGGAGCGAACCCAGATGTAATAAGTTGCGCCTGAAGTCAATCCTGTTAAACCCGCCGTAGTTACACCCGCTCCTGTACTTCCTGTTGGTGCAGTTGCATATACGGGGTCGGTGTTTGAAGTGGAATAAAAATATTGGTATCCATTTGCTGGGGCAGGGATTGCTGCGGTCCAGTTTACTGTTGCGGTTGTTAATGATGTTACATTCACTGTAATTCCTGAAGGGTTTCCAGAACAAGGAAGTGGTCCTAAACACACTATTCTGTAATCCTCAGTTTCTCCATAGGCATGATCACCACAGGCCGGGGCAGGGTTGCTTGAATAAGCATTTCTGATTCTCATTCTATAGTTTCCTGCAGGAGTTCCTGCAGGAATAGTTACTGTTCCAACTGCTGCCGGACTGCTTAAATAACTTGTTGTTAGTATAGATTCTCCTGAATCTGTAAAATCACCGTCGTTATTCCAGTCTACCCAAACACTATAACCATATGTGCTGGAAGGATGTGTAGCGGTAATACTGAATCCTAATCCTGCATTTTGTGAAACCGAATACGTTCCAGTGTAGTCTGCATATCCTGTTGCTGAAAAACCTGTTCCGGTATTGGAGAAGTTGGCAGCTCCGCCAGCGGTTGTTATGCCGCTAATGTAGTAGGTTGTATTCGTGCTGTTGTTCGCTGTGCAGTAGTAGAAAGGTACTGTAGCATTGTTAGTTAAAGGCGATGTTGTTAAATATAAAGGACCGCCTGTACATATAGCATTATCAGAAAACACGAAGAAATAATAAGTTGTAGCACCTGTTAATCCTGTAACTGAAAAAGTAGTATTGTTGTCTACATCCGCTACTATGTTACCTGCGCCAACTGTACTGCCCACTGTATAAGTTGTCCCATTCACTGGTGATGGTGCAACTCCTGTTGTATTGTAAACTACTAAGTAATTAGTAGGTGCAGGGCTGGCCGCCGTAAATGAGCCATTAATTGTTCCATTAGAAGGTTGCGTAAGTACTAAACTTGTCGGTTGCGCTGTAGGAGTTGTACACGCACTCGAAGCTGTTACCGTGAAAGTGTAATCTTCGGTTTCTCCGCTGGATATAGAGCCACATGAAGCAGGGTCGGTCGACAGATAATCGGCAACGATTCTCATTCTGTGGGCTCCAACCGATGCGGTTCCCGGAACAGTAATTGAACCAGTCGCTGTGGATACATAAGCTCCTGAACCGTATACTTTTTCCCCTGCATCGTTAAAATCATAATCATTATTCCAGTCTACCCAGATGTTAAAGCCAAAAGTACCACCTGTAAACGCCGCTGAAAAGTTAACGCTTGCAAATTGTTGTTGCGTTACGTTTTGCCCGGTAAAGTTACCGTAACCAGTGGCTGAGTATCCTGAACCGTTATTAGTGATATTGGTCGTTCCTAAAGTTGTTGAGAAATTATTAACGTAATAAGTCGAGCTTGTTGAAGTTGAAGCGCAATAAAAAGCTGGAACTGTTGCGTTAGCTGTTGTTGGTGAAGTTGTTAGGTATAATGGGCCTCCCGAACAACTGTTATTGTTAAATGAAAATACAAAGAAATAATAAGTCGTTGATGCACTAAGACCCGATACAGAGAAAGTTGTATTAGTATCATTATCTGCTACTATATTGCCGGCGCCAACAGTTCCTCCAATAGTGTAAGAGGTTGCGTTTGTCGGTGACGGAGCTACTCCTGTGGTATTGTAAACTACAAGATAGTTTGACGGAGCCGGACTGGCTGCCGTAAAAGAACCGTTGATAGTGCCGTTAGAAGGTTGTGTTAAAAGTAATGATGTTCCCTGAGCTGTAGGAGCAGTACATGCAAGCTGCGTTGAAGCACAAATTCCAAATGTACCATTGTTGTCATTTCCATATTCCCATACTCTAACCCAAATTGTTGCTCCTGGGGTTAGTCCTGTTCTTGTAATTGAGGACATAGCGCCGTTAGCACTGTCATCGTCGTCACACTCTAGTAATGTTAAGGCTCCACAAGTGCCTGTATAAAATGCCATACCGGAATCTGTAATTACTCCGGTTTGTAAGTCAACTGTTACTTCTCCGGAAGCCGGTACTGTTAAAGAAAACCATACGTCACCACCAGAATAGCTCGCGCATCCTGGTACCGGTACGCCAGCACTGGCCGTCGCATTAGCATTTGTATATGTAGTATACGAACATGAAAGGTTTACGGGAAGGTTAATTGCCGCACAAGGTTCGTCATTTGACGGGGCAGGCATTGTAT
The DNA here is from genome assembly GCF_946481155.1 of uncultured Flavobacterium sp. The sequence goes on along the minus strand of NZ_CAMLMK010000007.1, from coordinate 34,646 downwards.
AGGTGATAAGTAAATAACCTCCTGCACCTGCTGCTCCATTGGAGTTTTTGGTTCCGCCACCACCGCCGGCTCCATAAATGCTTCCTGCGGTACCTGTTCCTGCGTTTGCGCTTTGTCCGGCACCACCGGCTCCGGCCATACCGCCACCGGCAGTTCCGCCACCGTTTATAGCAGACGATAACGGGCTTTGACCGTTACCTCCAATACCTGTAGTTCCGGCACATCCACCACCACCACCGCCACCATAGTAGGTGCCTGATCCAGATGTTGAACCACCGTTACCGCCAGCATAAGTACCTGCTGCTCCACCATTTCCTCCAACTCCGCCAGTTGTAGCAATCCAGCGTTTTCCACCTTTTCCGCCGTTTGCAGTTACTGTAGTTGCTCCAAATGTAGCAGTTGTGTTTCCGCCGTCACCACCATCTGCACTTGCGCCAGCTATTCCGGCTGTTCCAATGGTTATTGTGTAATTTGTTGAAGGTGTAACTGCAACAGTATTGTTTACGATGTAAGCACCGCCGCCACCGCCGCCGCCGCCTTGTTTGTTTGTTCCTCCACCATAACCACCTCCACCGCCGGCGCCATACGCTTCGACTTTAATGGAAGTCACTCCGGCAGGACATGTCCATGATCCGGAACCGGTAAACGGTACAGTAACTGTTTGGGAAAATGCCTGGCTAAAAGATAAAATCAGCAGGGCTGTTAAGAGAAATGAAAAATTGCTGTTTTTTTTGCAATCTGAATCCGGATGGATTGTAGGTCTTTTTTTCGAGTGTAATGGTTTAAAAAAAGATTTAGGCTCGTAATTTTTTCTCACAATTTACTTGGTGTTTTTGTTGGTTGGTAAAATATTTTTATAACAAAAAAAAATAAACTAAGCAGCAAAACTCCGACAAAACACACAATTTTATCGACGAATTTGCTATTTCCCGCTAAATTGCTAAAAAAAAATAAAAAACACACAATATTTGTGATAAATAACTTTTTTTATATAAAATGTGATAATTTAAGATAGTAGGGGAATAATTGTTAATTTTCTGAAAATAGTGAAAAAAAAGCCCCGAAAATCTTCGGGGCCTTTTTTATGGATTTATTATTCTTTAGAAAATGATCTTTTTGTTAACTATTACACCATTTTCAAGTTCTACTTTGATAAGCAATGTTTTTGTAGTTGGAGCCAAAGTTTTCAGCTCAAGTTCGTTGGCGTTTACATCAGAATAAGAGGCTACTGTTCTTCCTAATAAATCAAAAACAGTGATTTTGTTTATTGGTTCAATAGTTGATTTAACATTTACTTTACCGTTGTTGAAAACGAACACCGAATTTTCCGTAGCATTGAAATCATCATTGCTGAGGGTATTTTCTGTATATCTCAATACAAATCGGTTGTCGAAAGTTCCAGCTGCAGAATTGAAGCTGTATGGAGCCAATTTAAGATTGTGAATCACATTTAGTAAGTTATCCTGAAGATAAATGTTCTGGTGGTTGAACTGATCGTCAAGATGGTCGATACCAATGGTGTAAGCATTCTCAGCAGTAGCTTTGAATCCAATCGGAACAAGATCTTCCTGAACAAATGGCCAAGGACGTCCCTGGATCGTTAATTTTTTATCTGCAGCCAATGAATAAAGTTTCACTGCGTTTCCTGCCAATGCTTCTCCATCAAATCCTCTGTCCCAACCAAGCGTTGCTCCGGCGGCATAACCTACCAAGATCTGGCTGAAACCACCATTGTTGTTAGATAAGTTTAGCCATAGTCTTTGAGTTTCAGTTCCTTGAGGGATTTGAGTGTCATTTCCATCTCTCATGAAATGGTTATTATTATTAGTAACACGCATACTGTTATTGAAAACCGCATTGGCAGTAGTTCCATTTGCCATGGCATTATCTGCACTGATGAAAAATGCCTGTCCTGCTGCGATATATCTTGAAGGTGCTGTTCCTCCTGAAGCTGCAGTTGTAGTAGTTCCCAGGGAATTCACTGTTGCATAGTCACTAACGGTATAATTTATCATATAATTACCGTAGAATGGATCCGGTGTAGCACTAGAAGGTGCAGTGTTATGTGTCCATAAGTATACAGTTCCGTCTACAACAGGCGTATTTGATGGGTGATTTAGGAAGCTTACAATGTCGATAGCTGACGGATAAGGATTTCCGATTAAATTCCATTCATCATCTGCATCTGTAATGATAGCACCTCCAACAGAAGTTCCCATATTTGCGTTAGTCCCTTTTGAAATCGGCATATTGATATCACCATTGTTCGGTGTTCCGATAAAGTTCATTGTTTTGGTCTGTTTTGGACCTGTTGTAGGGAACGATAAAGGGGCTCTTGCGATATAACCTTTAGTTGGAAGCATAGTTGTTCCTGCACTTTGCGAAATCCATGTTCCATTTCCTCCTCCTTGTGTTGGAGTATAGTTATATATGTAAGGAGCTGTAGTAAGATTCCCTACTGTAAATGCTGAAGCAGCTGTAACAGGTGAATTCCAGTAAGTGTAATCAAGACGGTACATAGGTTGTGAAATACGCTCCATGTTCATACTGCCAGTGTTGGCTACATTGTTAATCTGTACCAAACTTCCTGTATCTTTAATATTAAATATACCTCCGGTATCTACATTTAACCAATCGGTTATAGTTAAATTGTTTCCTGATTGTAATTCCAGATTACCAGTATTTTTTATGGTAACATTTTGTGCATAAGCATCATATCCGCTTCCTGAAATTATGGTATTGTCAGGAACGATTACACATGTGGTTGAAGAAGGAACGCCTACCGGAGACCAGTTATTCGGGTTGTTCCAATCTGTATCTACGGTACCTTTCCAAACTTTTGATTTGTTGGTTACGGTAATTGGTGTACTTGCGGAGCAGCCGTTAGCTAAAATAGCGCTGGCAGTGAATGTATAAGAACCCATTTCCAATTGTGCCAATGTAGGCTTAACATATACAGTTACGGCAGGATTTCCGGCTACATATGGAACTGTACAAGCTGCATCAGTATAAGCGTCGGGAAGAGAAGCTCCGGACCAGTTGAAAGCAGTGTTTAGCGGTTTTGTGCCGTATAATTGTATGTTGTCTACAGCAAGACCATCGCACCATTCTCCATAATATCTGATTCTGACTTTTAAATTAGTCTGATTAAGATAAGCACCAGGTAAGGTGAATGTTTTGGTTGTAAAACGGGTTCCAATTCCCTGATCGGCAGTATAGCGGGTTAATTCTGTCCACGCACCACCTCCATTTGTAGAAATATCAACAGTAACATAATCTAACGTAAGGTTAGCTCCATCAACATAATAGCGCGAGTAATACATGTCGAATGATAATGTAAGATCCGTGAAACTAGTTGAGTTTACTGTTGAAGATATTAACCCTGTATGGATATTGTAAGATCCCAAATCTGAAGTTGAGGATACAAATTTATTTGTTCCGAAACCAGATGAAATCGCAGGGAACCAAACTTGTCCGGGAGGGATTGTCGGTACATAAGTACTTGTTCTGCTTTGCCAAGCCGCCTGACCGTCTACAGTAGCTCCGTTGCTGATATAATGTGTGTTTGAGAATACTCCCATACCACCTTCAAAGTTTTCATTTATTAAGTATACCTGCTCAGTATCACCGGTAGCTGTTAAAGCGATAACTACATTTTCACCACAAACTTCCGGATTAGAAGGCGTGAAATTCAATGTAGGGATAGGACTCACCGTTGCCGTAATAGCGGTTCTTACCAATGATTCGCAAGAACCGTCAAAAGCAGTAACATAATAAGTCGTTGTTGAGCTGATAGATGGAGTTGTCCAGGTTCCTGTTGCTGTTGTAGCTAAAGGAGCGCCACCTGTAAGGGCAGCATACCAGCGGTATTGTGTTACTCCCGCTGTACCCGTAACATTTAAGTTAACCGGGCCGTTTCCACAAGTAACACCATTTGTAACACTTGCGATACGGGCACCACAGCTTGCTACAACTGTAAACAGATAATCTTCTGTTTCGCCGTAATATGCTATATTTTGACAAGAATCAAAAGTTGAAATTGCTCCCGGATCGTACGGAGCGGTATTGTCATCCTTGTTTATTCTGATTCTGATTCTGTAATTTCCAACCGCTTGTGCAGCAGGAATAACGAATCCAAAAGTAGTAGAGTAGGTTGCTACTGAACCTGAGGTATATACGTTTTCTCCGGCATCTAGAAAATCACCGTCTTTGTTCCAGTCCACCCACGCTTTCATATAACCACGGTTGGTAGTTTGGGTAGAAATATTTACACCTTCACCTTGTGCTTGAGAGGAAAGTGTTCCAAGCGTTGTAAAATCCTGATAACCTCTTGGGCTTGATGAATAAGTTGATGTATTTGAGGTATCATTTAGAGTACCGATAAAACTAATGTTTGTGAAATAGGTAGTAGCGTCGTATCCTGCACTTACCGATGGTGTACAGTAATTCGCTGCTAAAGTAGTAGTGTTTCCGCTTAAAGGCGATGTCGCCAAGTAAAGAGGCCCGCCAGTACAGGCAGAGTTGAATGAAAATACATAGATATAATAAGTTGTAAGTGCTGATAATCCTGTCGCTGTAAAAGCAGTTGTATTATCATTGTCAACTACAGTGTAGCCAGCTCCAACGGTTCCGCCAATTGTATAAGAGGTGCCGTCTGAAGGAGATGGAGGTGTTGCAGATGTGCTTATTACAACTAAGTAATTATCTGCTACCGGAGAAGCTCCTGTGAATGTTCCTGCGATAGTATTTCCGGTTGGAGTTAAGTTTAGTGCTGTTGGCTGTGCTGTTGGAGTAACACAAGGAGACCCAGTAATTATGTTGATTGTATAATCTTCCACCTCACCATCGAATCCCGTTAAACAAGGGTCGCCAGTGGCACCATTATATCGTGACTGCACACGCATTCTTACGGATGCTGTAGCCGCTCCTGCAGGTACTGTGATAGAAAGCGGACAAAGTGTACTTAAACCGTTGGTGTTGTTAGTAACAGTGCCTAAAGCATAAAATTCTCCTGCATCTGCAAAACTTCCGTTGGCGTTCCAGTCAATATATACTGATTGGTGATTGGTGTAGTTGCCTCCTGTATTTACATAAGCGCTTAAGTTGTAAGAAGCATTTTTGATAACAGTTGTGCTCATTGCGGTGTAATCAGAATAAGCTACGTTAACTGCAGTTCCGGTATTGTTGATTGTGTTGAAAACAACACCTGTCAATCCATCCGCTATGACTCCTCCTGAAGATGCGCAATAACTTAGGGTTACAGTAAGTGTTGCTACAGCTGAATTAGCTGAAGTTCCGCAGGCATTGGTTGCACTTACGCGATATTTATAGCCGTTCATTGATAATGGCACGGCTGTAAGGTTTAAAGTTGCGGTAGTGGCATTGGTATAAACACCACCATTTGCCACGGTATTCCATATTGTTCCTCCATCGGTACTTACTTCCCAAGTATAACTTGCCGGGCTGTTTGAAGCTACTGTTGTGAATGAGGTGTTTGTGCCTACATTTATCGAGGCGTTCGAAGGGTCGGTTGTAATCGCAGGGGTTGCCATTACTGTCAAAGCTGTTGAAGAAGAACATGTGCCTAATGTGTAAACTACGGTCACAGTTCCAGCGGTTACGCCAGTTACGACTCCACCAGCTGAAATTGTAGCCGAACCCGTTCCGTTTGTAATTGACCATGTACCACCGCCTACTGCATTGGTAAAGGCAGGTGTAGTTGCTCCCGTACATACGGTTGCCGCACCTCCTCCATTTGCTGCTGGAGATGGGTTAACAGTTATTGTGTTGCCATTATTTGAACCATTAGGGTTTGAAATTACTACAGTTCCTGAAGTTGTTCCTGGCGCAACAACTGCCGTTATAGTTGTTGCATTTACTACTGTTACGCTTGTACACGCGGTACCATTAATGGTAACAGTTGTCGAGCCCGAAGTTGCAAAGTTTGAACCTGTAATGGTGATTGTATTAGCTGTACATATTGGATTGGGAGTTATATTAGTAACTCTTATATAGTTTATCATGATTTGGCCATTACCGCCATTACCACCATTATAATCTGTGTTGTTTGTAGCTAGTCCGCCAGAACCACCTGCGCCAATACCTCCTGTATTACCTGGGTTTCTGGATGTTTGTCCATTTGCTCCTGCGTATCCGTCAGTAGGGGCAACACCTCCTGTAGAAGTCGCCGCATTTCCTGAAGCAGTAGAGCCGGCACTTGAACCGCCACCACCGCTATACGGAGTTGCATAACCGCCATTGGCGCCCTTTCCTCCATAAGTAGTAAATATTGTTCCGCCAATATTACCTGCGGATGGGGCATTCGCAGCAGTTCCGTTTGCACTGTTAGCTGATACTGCAGCACCTGAGCCGTTTCCGCCAACTGCCAAAAAAGTTGTATTATTTACAAACCAAGATGCGGTTCCGTTCGTGCCTGTAGTGCCTCCGGTTCCACCAGTACCTACAAAGTAATTGTAATTTCCTGCTGAAACATTATATGTAGATTTTATATATCCACCTCCGGTTCCTCCAGCTCCAGCTGCAGGATTTCCGGTAGCGCCTTGTCCGCCACCGCCCGCTCCCCATAATTGGACAGTAACCGATGTTACTCCAGAGGGAATTGCAATCACTTCTGTACCCGCAGGAGTGTTGTCGGTGAGAATTTGTCCGTAAGAGTCGGACGTACTAAATAAAAGAACTGTTGTTAAAATAAAAAATACCTTCTTCATAAAATCTTTCGTCATTGAATTTTCACTTTTGGACACGCTTAAGTCCTGCCATTTAATGTTGTTTCTCTGAGTGTTTTCAGGAAACGCAAAATTTGAGTAATTTTTCTTCATACATATGTGGTGTTACAGTTTTGTAAATTTATTAAAAAGATGTTAAGAAAAATTGTTAAAGGAAAGGTTAAGTTTAGTTTAAGGTGTGTAATAGTCAGTGAGTTAGTCTTTTTTTACTTTTTTACTTGTGTTATATTTCCTTTTTTTCGTATTTTACGGCCCTTCCCAGAGGTTTAATGCATTTGTGTGTTTTTTTTCTCCTATTTTTTTTAATTCCACATTTTTTTTGTAAAGCATATAATTATAACAAAAACAACGTATTAATTTTTTTTTATAACGCGAAGTATAGGATATATCTTACTAATATTTTTTATAAAATGTTGTATTGTCTTACAAGTTGTGTTTTTTTTGCTAAAGAATTGGGAAATCTACGGGAAAACCGTATTTTTGCATTTAATAATCTAATAATTAAGTAGTTATGATTTTTTTTAATTGAAGAACGCAACTAAATCAGGAGTTCTTCATCTATATAATAAGTCGTTAATCGAAATTTTAAATTTTATTAGAGGATTAATAGAGGATTAAAAAAAAATAATTTATATTTGTTAATTAACAATTAAAGAGTAATGAGCTAAGCCTATGAAGTCAAAATTACTTAACCTAACGTTGTTACTGGTAGTGGCAATGTTTAATCAGCAAGAACTGTTGGCACAAATGTATGTGAGTCCAAACAGTTATGTATTTGTAAAAAACGAACAAGTGTTTGTTAAAGGTGATCTTGAGTTGAACTCAGCTACAAGTACGATGTATCTTAGGGATGAAGCACAACTTCTTCAAGGAACCACAGGAACTGGCGCTAATAAAGGTGTTGGAAATCTTTCCTTATATCAGGAGGGTACTGCAGACGGTTTTGATTATAACTACTGGTGTTCACCTGTAGGAAATACACTTTCTTCTACGGCAGTGAATAACCCGTTTGGTATTTCCCAGTTAAAAGATGTAACGGGTTTAACTACTGCAAATAATCCAGTAATTACTTCTTCTTTAAATGGAACAGCTTCTCCTTTAACTATTTCGAACCGTTGGATCTATAAATTCATTACTTCGAATTCCTATGGGAACTGGGTCTATGTGGGAAGTGCTAATACTGTAAACGCAGGACAAGGTTTTACCATGAAAGGAACTGACGGCACAAGTGCCAATAATCCTGGGGCGAACCAACGTTACGATTTTAGAGGTAAGCCAAACGACGGAACAATTGATGTTACAATGGCCGCCGGAATGCGTTCCCTAACAGGAAATCCTTATCCATCAGCTATCAATCTTAATCTTTTCCTGAGAGATCCTGCAAATTTAGCAGTGATGAATGGTACGGCTTATTTTTGGGAGCATAATGATGCGGTAAATTCTCATGTCTTAGTTAATTATCAAGGTGGCTATGGGACTTACATTGCTAATAATGGTGATTTTTCTCCAGGAACATATGTATGTGCAAGTTGGAATACTTACGACAACTTCGGTAACTTAAATGGGGCAGGTGGTTCTACTGGAAGTGCTTATAAAAGAATGTTTACTCCAGTGGGTCAAGGTTTCAAAATTGAAGGTATTGCGGCCGGTACTGCTCAAATGAAAAACTCATATCGCGTTTTCGTTAAAGAAGGAGTAGCCAATAACTCTACGTTTGAAAGAGATGGTGAAGATGAACGTTGGGACGCAATTCAGAATGTTGCAGGAGTAGACTACACGCAATATTCTAAGAAAGAATTGCCTCAAATCAAAATTCATACGGTTTTAAACAATCAGTTTTCAAGAGAAGTGGCATTAGCATTCAACAGATCCGCTACCGATGGTTTCGATTTAGGAATGGATGCAAAATCTCCGGAATATAACTTGCCGAATGATGCTTATTTGCCTGTAGACGGTACTAATGCATTTGCGATTTCAACACTTCCTTTCGATATTGATAAAAGAGTGCCATTTGCATTTAAAGCTAATGCACAGACAACTTTTAAAGTTACTGTAGGAAGCCTGATTAATTTTACGGAGTCGGATAATGTTTATTTATACGATAATCAAACCGGGATATATCATGATATTAAAAATGGCTTTTTTGAAGTTACTTTGCCGGCAGGAGTTGTAAAAGACCGATTTGAAATCACTTTCAAAGATGCTACTTTATCAACGGATCAAAGCACTTTAGCAGAAAGCTTAACTGTATATCAAAATAACGATACTAAGAACTTAACTGTTGCAAACCCTCAAATGTTAGATTTGAAAACATGCGCATTGTATGATATTGCCGGGAAATTAATTTTCTCAAAAAATAACTTAGGTTCAAATACAGAATATACATTCCCTACTTCAAATCTTAGTGACGGTGTTTATATCGTTAGATTGAATGCTGCTGACAGTAAGGAAATGAGTAAAAAAGTTATTGTGAAACACTAATTTTTTTCAACCAGATAATTTAAGTGCAGCTCAAAAGGCTGCACTTTTTTTTTAACTCTTATCTTTGGCGTGATGGAAGCTTCAAATCAGCAAATTCACATTTTGACGGACAGTGTATCGCTTTTTATAAAGCGGGAGGATTTGCTTTTTCCTGGCATGTCGGGAAATAAATATCGTAAGCTTAAGTATAATCTTCAACAAGCAAGATCAAAAGGCTTTTCTAAATTATTGACATTTGGAGGAGCTTTTTCAAATCATATAGCAGCAGTTGCGGTCGCTGGAAGGGAATTCGGATTTGAAACTATTGGTGTAATCAGAGGGGAAGAACTACAGGATAAATTCCACGAAAATCCCACATTGTCAACTGCCTGGAAGAATGGTATGAAATTTGACTTCGTATCCAGAGAAAACTATAGACAAAAAGACGCTGAAGAGTTTATCAGACATCTTCAGTCAATACATGGTAATTTTTATCTGCTGCCGGAAGGTGGGACTAATGAATTGGCCATCAGGGGATGTGAAGAAATTTTAACAGTAAATGACGTAGATTTTACGCATATTTGCTGTGCAGTAGGAACAGGTGGAACTATTACGGGCATTATAAATTCGTTAGGTGAAAATCAAAAAGCTATTGGATTTCCTGCTCTTAAGGGTTCGTTTTTGTCCGATGATATTCGTAGTTTTGTCAAAAATAATCAGTGGGAATTGATACCCGATTATCATTTTGGAGGCTACGGCAAAATAAATGAGGAATTAATCAGTTTTATGAATAGATTTCATGGAGACGCCGGAATTCCACTGGATCCTGTTTATACGGGAAAATTAATGTACGGTGTTTGTGATTTGATTGAAAAGAATTATTTCCCTGAAGGCTCGAAAATACTGGTTATCCATACCGGGGGATTGCAAGGTGTTCAGGGAATGAATTTACTTTTGGAAAAGAAGCAGTTGCCATTGTTAAATTATATAGGATGATGAAGAAAATTATTATTTTACTTTTGGTGTTAAGCCTTTACAGTTGCGGTTCGAGCTCTAAAGTGCGAACGGTTACGGCACGACCAGCAAAACCAAAAACGACTATTGCTAAGAAGAAACCGATAGCGCATTCAAAACCGCATAGTGCCCCGAATTCAGGAACAAGTGGAGCTTCCAAATCAGAAGTGCTTGAAGCGACATCAAAAATTTCAGTTACTACAGAAGTAGTCTCTAATTACATATCCCAATTTAAGGAAACCGCCAAAGACAATATGCGAAGACATGGTATACCGGCAAGTGTGACCTTAGCACAAGGCGTTTTGGAATCGGGTGCCGGTTCCGGGACATTGGCATTAAAAGCAAATAATCATTTCGGGATAAAATGCCATACGGGCTGGACCGGCGAAAGTGTTTATCACGACGATGATGCTGCACAGGAGTGCTTTAGAAAGTACCAACATCCGTCAGAATCCTATCGTGACCATTCGTTGTTTCTGACTTCCCGTAGCCGCTATGCAAATTTGTTCAAATTGGACAAAGGGGATTATGTGGCATGGGCAAACGGACTTCGTGCTGCAGGTTACGCGACAGATAGTAAATATCCTGACAAACTTATCGGAATCATTGAACGTTACGAATTGTATAAAATCGATGAGGAAGTTATCGGCTCAGGGTATAAACCTATTGCTAAAGTTTCTGAAATGCCCCTTGATGCCAAATCCTATCGCGTTTCACAAGGCGATACTTTGTATTCCATTTCCAAACGATTCAACCTCTCGGTAGATCAATTAATTCAGCTGAACAATTTGGCCGATAACGGTATTGCTATCGGACAAGTATTAAAAATAAAATCATAATGTTATATCAAAGAAGCAGCGCACTTTTTGAGGAGGCTGCAAAAGTAATTCCTGGGGGCGTTAATTCTCCTGTTAGGGCATTTAAAGCAGTAGGAGGAATTCCAATATTCGTCAAAGAAGCAAAAGGCGCCTATTTATATGATGAAGACGGAAATCGATTGATAGATTATATCAATTCATGGGGTCCAATGTTGCTGGGGCACGCTTTCGAACCGGTAGTTACTGCAGTTACGGAAAGAGCAAAAAAAGGAACTTCCTTTGGGATGCCGACTGCCCTTGAAACAGAGATCGCAGCTTTGACAGTTTCTATGGTTCCTAATATCGATAAAATACGGTTCGTAAATTCCGGTACAGAAGCTTGTATGAGCGCCATTCGCCTGGCACGAGGATTCACCAAAAGGGACAAAATCATTAAATTTTCAGGTTGTTATCACGGACACTCCGATTCGTTCCTAATCCAGGCAGGAAGCGGGGCGGTTACTTTTGGCACTCCAAACAGTCCGGGTGTGACAGCAGGAACGGCTAAAGATACTTTGTTGGCACGCTATAATGATCTTGAAAATGTGAAACAACTGTTCGAAGCTAATCAAAATGAAATAGCAGCCATTATTATTGAGCCCGTAGCGGGTAATATGGGTTGCATACCTCCTCAAAAGGGATTTTTAGAAGGTTTACGCCGACTTTGCGACGACAACGGCACATTGTTTATATTTGACGAAGTAATGACGGGATTCCGCTTAGCAAAAGGCGGAGCTCAGGAATTATTTAATGTTAAAGCGGATATCGTTTGTTTCGGAAAGGTAATTGGAGGAGGTTTGCCGGTAGGAGCCTTCGCTGCCCGAAATGAAATCATGAATTTTCTTGCGCCACTTGGCCCTGTTTATCAGGCCGGGACATTGTCCGGGAATCCGTTAGCAATGGCCGCCGGATTAGCAATGTTGCAGGAAATAAACGCTGACGGGGAACTGTTCCGGCGCTTAGAAGAAAAAACTGCTTATTTGGAAAAAGGGATTCGTGAAAAGTTAACTGCAAATGCTGTAACATACACAATTAACCGGGTAGGTTCAATGATTTCCGTTCATTTTGACGCTGATCCGGTTTATGACTTCCAGACAGCGGGTAAAGGTGATAATGAAACTTTTAAAAAGTTCTTCCACGGATTGCTGAGAGAAGGTGTTTATATAGCGCCGTCAGCTTATGAAACCTGGTTCATTACCGACGCCTTAAGTTATGAGGATCTGGATTTTACCATCAATGCAATTGACAAGGTTGCTAAAGAATTATAAAATAAAAAGTCCCGCAATTGCGGGACTTTTTATTATTTAAAAAGGATTATTTCTTTTCCTTAACTTCTGCCGGAGCTGAAATCAATTGAGCGAAAACGGCTTTATTTTTTTCAAGTGCTTCCGTTTGTTTTGCATCAAGAGATGCTCTTAATTTAGCTTCAATCACGCTTGCGATTTCTTTTTTTGTTGCTTCAGAAATATTTGGAGTTGAAAGCCCTTCATGCTTTTTCTTGAAAAGATTGTAGAATGGCATTTCCATATTGTTGTCAATTTTAATAACTGAGGCAAGTGCTTCTAAATCTTTTTTGGCATTTTTCTCAATTTGAGCCGTGTCCTGAGCATTAGCATTTATTGAAAAGGCAAAAAATAAAACTAATAATGTGATTATTTTTTTCATAAAATTTTTTAGTTGTTATTGATTATAATTTCCAAATCTAAATAAAAATGTATGAAAACCAAAATTTCAATTAAATAATAACATTATTTTTCCGATTTGTGATGCATCATTTTGCGTTTGCCCTGCATATGTTCCATTCGGTCCTCTTTGTTTTCTTCCCATTTCGCCATCTGTTTTTCATTCAGGATTTTTTTCATCTCCGATTTAAACGCAATTTTTTCATCCATCATCTTGTTTTTCATTGCAAAACGTTCTTCGCTCGTAGGTTTCGTGCCGGCTTCTTTTGCTGCATCGTGTTTCGCTTTTGCTTCTTCACGTTTTTTACTTTGCTGCATTAAAAGTGCTTTGAGGTCTTTTTGCTGTTTTTCATTAAGATCCAGATCCAGCGTCATTTTTTTAACCTGCAATTCCACTCTTTGTTCCGGAGTGAATTCTTCTCGCTTCATTTTTCTGTCCTGTGCAAATGTTAGTAATGAAGTCATCATTATAACGGCAATCATTAGTTTTTTCATCTTTATAAATTTTGTGTTACGGTTATAGGACAACGGAAGTTTAAAAAGGTTTAATCGGGATAAAAAAAGGAGCTCATTTCGAGCTCCTTAAATCTATATAGTAGGTGATTAACCTCAGGCTTTCAATTCCACTTTCTTACTTTCGCCGGAAACACTAACGGAAGTTAATCCATGCTGCGCCAGTGTTTTCATGGCTTTGTCCCATTTTTTTCCGCTTAAGGCTGCCTGGGTTTTCAGTTCGGATAAATCCATTGCATTTTCGTTTTTCTGAAGTAATTCCACAATCAGTTTTTCTTCTGCTTCCAGCTCAATCTGAATCGCTTTTTTCTCCGGGCGCATCTGCGGGAAGAACAATACTTCCTGAATCGAAGGATTGTTGGTTAAGAACATGATTAAACGGTCCATTCCAATTCCCAAACCTGATGTTGGTGGCATGCCGTATTCTAAAGCGCGTAAAAAGTCTTCGTCAATAATGCCATTGGCTTCATCATCGCCTTTAGCCGCTAACGCCATTTGAGCTTCGAAACGCTCTCTCTGGTCGATTGGGTCATTCAGTTCCGAATAAGCATTCGCAATTTCTTTTCCGCATACCATTAGTTCAAAACGCTCGGTAAGTTCCGGATTGTCGCGATGTGATTTACACAAAGGCGACATCTCTTTCGGGTAATCGGTAATGAACGTCGGCTGAATAAAATTCCCTTCACATTTCGCTCCGAAAATCTCATCAATTAATTTTCCTTTCCCCATGGTTTCATCTACTTCGATGCCCATTCCTTTTGCAGCTGCAAATAATTCTGCTTCCGATTTTCCGGTAATGTCAAAACCTGTAAATTGCTGGATAGCTGCGGTCATGGTAACTCTGGCATACGGCGCTTTGAAATCTACTTTCAGGTCGCCGAAAATTGCTTCCGTAGTCCCGTTCACCTGAAGCGCACAGTATTCCAATAGGTTTTCAGTGAATTCCATCATCCAGTTGTAGTCTTTATAGGCTACATATATTTCCATCGCGGTAAATTCCGGATTGTGTGTTCGGTCCATTCCTTCATTACGGAAGTTTTTGGAGAACTCATACACACCGTCAAAACCGCCAACGATTAATCTCTTTAAATACAACTCATTCGCAATTCGCATGTAAAGCGGAATGTCCAGGGAATTATGGTGCGTAATAAACGGGCGTGCCGCAGCTCCGCCGGGAATCGACTGTAAAACAGGAGTTTCCACTTCCATATAACCTGCCTCATTGAAGAACGTACGCATGGCTGTGAACAATTTAGTCCGTTTCATGAAAACTTCTTTCACCTGCGGGTTCACCACCAAATCCACGTAACGCATACGGTAACGCAATTCCGGATCGGTAAATTCGTCGAAAATTTTACCCTCTTTATCTGTTTTCGGTAACGGTAACGGACGTAGTGTTTTACTCAAAAAAGTAAAGTTGGAAACGCGGATGCATTTTTCACCTACCTGAGTGGTAAACAGTTCGCCCTCAATCCCGATGAAGTCGCCCAAATCGGTCAGTTTTTTGAAAACCGTATTGTAAAGCGTTTTGTCATCGCCTTCGCAAATCACATCGCGGTTAAAATAAGCCTGAATTTTACCTTCACTGTCTTGTAATTCAGCAAAACAAGCTTTGCCCTGATCGCGATTACTCATCAAGCGTCCCGCTACAATGACCTTCTTCCCTTCTTCAAAAGCGTCCTTTATCTGCTTCGACGTATGGTTAACGGGAAACAAATTTGCCGGATACGGATTGATGCCAAGTTCTCTCAACTTGCCCAATTTCTCTCTTCTGATGATTTCTTGTTCTGAAAGTTGCATAGTAATGATTTATTTAAGCGTGCAAAGATACTATTTAAGTTTCAAAGTCGCAAAAGTCAGAAAGTTGCAAAGTGACAAAGTCTAAAGTTGTAAAGTTGTAAAGTTTCAAAGTGAAAAAGTTTAATTTCGATTTGAAAACAAAGAATGCGTTTTTTGCAATCTGCTTTCTGCAATCTGCTACCTACTTTTTGAATACCGTTCTCTGGAGCGGAAAGGTTCGAGTATTTTTTGGAATCCCTTTTCCTGCTGTCCACTATATCTTTTCTGCAGTCTCCACTTTGTTGCAACTGCAAAAAAGGATGCCGTTCCCATCAGGGCTATTGGTAAAGTTTTTGTACTTTTGGGAAAAATTTTTAAAAATGAAAAAAGTTACTTTTTTGCTGGTTACGATTCTTTCCCTGATGCTGCACAGTTGCGTAGTTACGGAAAATGTAACTTTCAATGCGGATAATTCCGGGAAAATCAACTATAAGTTTGATATGTCCAAAGTGATGCAAATCGCAGGAAGCAAAATGGGTGAAGGCGCTGATGAATCTGAAGGGAAAAAGAAAAAAGACATTGATTCCACCTTTACTATGGCTTCACTCTATGCGGGAAAAAAAGACAGTATTGCCCGGCTGCCGAAAGCGGAACAGGATAAGTTTAAAAAAATGGAAAAATTTACCTGTCATATGATAATGAAGGAAAAGGAAGGGGTGTTTGTTTATGATATGTTTGCAGATTTTAAGAATCCTGCTGAGCTTCAGGATATGGTTTCTCCGGTAAATACACTTTCGGAATTATCGCCAAACGGGAAAAAAGCGCCAAGTGATATTGCTCCCAAAAATGACGGATTAACACGTTATGCTTTTGATGGTAAAAAATTCTCTAAGCAAGTTACTTTGAAATCTAAGGAACAGTTGAAAGAGGATTATAAAAAAGAGCTTGAAAAAGAAGGTTCTGATGAAGCAGATGCAGAAGCATTGGCTAAACAGATGACGCAATCTATGGAGATGATGTTCCAGGAATCTTCCTATGATATGGTGGTAACCTTCCCTAAAAAGGTCAAAAAAGTAACGGCGGCAAATGCTAAAATCAGCGAGGATAAGAAAACCGTGACCATCACCTATCCGATGAAAGATTACATGGAAAGCAAGGACCTGAATTTTGAAGTGGAATTAGAATAATGATTATGAACAAAGCAGTACAACTTCAGGATTTAGGTCGGAAAGACTATAAAGCTACCTGGGATTTTCAGGAAGAATTGTTTGCGGGCATTGTCGCGCAAAAGGTCGCGAAAAGAGAAAGGCCGGAAATTATAACCTCGAATCATTTTTTATTTGTGGAGCATCCTCATGTCTACACCTTGGGTAAAAGTGGTGATTTATCGAATTTGCTTTTAAGTGAAAAACAGTTGGAGGAGAAAGGCGCGACCTTCTATAAAATAAATAGGGGCGGGGATATTACCTACCACGGTCCGGGTCAAATCGTAGGGTATCCTATTTTGGACCTGGAAAATTTCTTTACCGATATCCATAAATACCTTCGCCTGCTTGAAGAAGCTATAATTCTAACTTTAGCAGATTACGGTCTGCAGTCTGAAAGGAGTCCGGGGGAGACCGGAGTCTGGCTGGGTGTAGGAACCCCTTTTGCGAGGAAAATTTGCGCAATGGGGGTGAGGGCTTCCCGCTGGGTAACCATGCATGGATTTGCTTTAAATGTTAATGCTGATTTGGGGTATTTTGATAACATCATTCCCTGCGGTATTAAAGGGAAGGCTGTAACTTCTTTGCATGTGGAATTAGGTGTTGAAAAAGTTGATGAGGAAGAAGTAAAGCAAAAAATAGTAAAACATTTTGCCGATTTGTTTGAGGCAATAATGATATAAAGAAAAAAGGAAGCTAAGCAGCTTCCTTTTTTTTATTCAAATTCAAGTTGAAGTTGTTCCGGTAATAATCGAAACGACATTCTGTGGTACTTGGTCACGCCATATTTGCGAATAGCCTCCCTGTGCTCTGCGGTGGGGTAGCCTTTATTTTGTTTCCAGTTGTACATAGGGAATTCTTCATGTATTTTTTCCATATAGGCATCGCGATACGTTTTGGCCAGGACTGATGCGGCAGCAATGCTTAAGTACTTACTGTCACCTTTTATAATGCAACTGTGCGGAATATTGGTAATGGGTTTGAAACGGTTGCCGTCCACAATTACATATTCAGGTAAAGGATTTAAGTTGACAACACATTCCTGCATGGCTTTTATGGAGGCGTTTAAGATGTTGATTTCGTCAATTATCAAGGGATCTAAATGGACTACGTGAAAGGTGATGGCTTCTTTTTCTATAAGGGGTTTGAGGTTTTCTCTTGTTTTTTCAGATAATTGTTTGGAATCGTTAAGCTGCTTTGAAAAGAAATTATCAGGCAGGATAACGGCTGCGGCGGTTACAGGGCCTGCAAGACAGCCTCTTCCGGCTTCATCGGTGCCTGCTTCCAGTGCAAAATTGGTATAGTTCTTGATTAACATAATCGAACGTTTTTGCAAAAATACAAAGAAAGGAGGTGAATGTGATGATATAAGATGTTCGAAGTGGTAGTTTAGTGTAAAATTCGGTTTTATTTCGTAAAATATTTAACACAAGTAAATAGTATTATTCTGTAGTATTATTTGGTTATTTAAGAAATTATTAAGAAGTTTGCGAAATAACTAACTCAAATAAATTTAATATGAGATCGAAGTTTAAATGGATTTTTGCGCTATTACTAGCGTTTTCAATGCAGTTTTCCTTCGCACAGGAGAAAACTGTTACTGGTAAAGTAACCGAAGCAGGTCTGCCGTTGCCAGGTGTTAGCGTTGTTGTTAAAGGAACAACCCGCGGTACACAAACTGACATGGATGGTAATTATACCATCAAAGCTAAAACCGGAGAGGTATTAGTATTTTCTTTCATCGGGATGAAAGATGCAACCGCCACTGTAGGCGCAGCAAACAAAGTTGATATTGCTATGATTTCTGATGCAGAAGTCATTGAGACTGTTGTTGTAACTGCGGTTGGTATTAAAAAGAGAGTTGATGCGATAACGTCTTCAACTCAACAAGTAAAATCGAAAGAATTAACGCAAGCGGCTAACCCTAACGTGGTGCAGTCATTAGCGGGTAAAGTTGCCGGTTTACAAATTAATACTACTAATAATGGTGTTAATGCAACAACGAGAATTGTATTGCGTGGAAATCGTTCGATTACAAGTAATAACCAAGCTTTAGTTGTTATTGATAACGTTATTTCGTCAGCGACTGTGTTGCAAAATCTTTCTCCTGAGTTGATTGAATCAACAAATATCTTGAAAGGTGCTCAAGGTTCCGCTCTTTACGGTGAGCAAGGTGTGAATGGTGTTATCATCGTTAATACCAAAAGAGGTTCTAAAAGCGGTAAGTTAAATGTAAGTGTTAACTCGGCAATTGATTTTGAAGAAGTTTCATTTATTGCTCAAAGACAAAGAAGATATGGTCAGGGCTGGAACGGTCAGCATGTTTCTTACGAGAATGGTGGCTGGGGAGCTGAGTTTGACGGTGTGCCAAGACCAACAGGTTTAGCGCAGGCAGATGGTACTTACATCATGGCGCCTTACAGTTCTATTAAAGATAATATTAAGAAGTTCTTTAATACTGGAACGGTTTTACAAAATGGTATTTCCATTAGTGGGGGTGATATTGAAAATGGATATGCTTTATTGTCTGCTAACAAACAAAATACAGAGTTTGTTGTTCAGGGTGATAAATTAGATCGTAGTTCATTCATGTTTAAAGGTGGTAAAAAATTAGGAAAATGGACTGTTGAAGGAAATGCTAATTACATTTCTTCTAAAACACAGACTACTTCATCTAACTTGTTTACAGAATTACTTCAGACAGCTACCAATATTCCGGTTGAGCAGTTCGAAAATTCTGGAAATGAAGGAGCTTGGACTTCTTACTACAGAAACCCTTACTGGATGAGAGATAATATTCGTAACCAAAACAGATTTGATTACTTGAGTGGAATCGCTACATTGAATTACGAACTAAACAAGAACATCAATTTCAACTATACTGCTAACATTCAGTTTTCTCAAAGCAGTGGGTTAAGTTATACTAACGAGTATATTGACTTATTGCAAGTTGGAGGTGGTGATCACACGACAGTTTCTGCTTTTGATCAGTTTAATTCATATAATAGAAATATTTATTCAGATTTCATGGTGAATTTTGATTATAAATTAACTGATGCTATTGGATTAAAAGCGAATCTTGGTAACAACGTTCAGGATAGATATTTCCAGATTACTAGCGTAGGTGGTGATAACTTAACAATTCCTGGATTGTATACTATTGATAACGTTGAGAATCCTAGAATTAACACTGGTAATTTATCTAACGGTTGGAGAAGAACAAGACGTTTTGGATTCTTTGGTCAGGTGGATTTAGATTATAAAGAATTTCTTTTCCTTAACTTAACCGGTAGAAATGACTGGGTAAGTTGGTTGAGAACAGATAAAAATAATTATTTCTATCCATCAGCTGGTATTTCGTTTGTTCCTACCAAAGCATTTTCTTTCCTAAAAGACGGTAAAACGCTTACGTATTGGAAATTGGCTGCGAGTGCAGTCCGTGTTGGTCAGTCGCAAAGTGTGGATGCTTATGATATCAATGGTTTGTATAATGGTGCTGCTGGGTTCCCTTTTGGAAGTACAAACTCGTTTGTTCTTGATCAGCAACCTACAGCTTCAAATATTGAGCCTGAATTCATGACTACATATGAGTTTACAACTAATTTTGGTTTCTTTAATGATCGCTTGACTCTTGAAGGTTCCATTTATAAGACTGTTACAGATAACTTAATAACAAGACAAAGTACTTCTGCTGCTTCAGGACTTATTGATGTTCTTACAAATATTGGAGAAATGGAGACTACAGGTTATGAGGTTGAGTTAGGTTTTATTCCAGTTAAAACTCAAAACTTTACATGGGAAAATCGTCTTGCTATCGCGCATTCTAAATCTGTTGTTAAAGATGTGGGTGATCAGGCAAATGAAATTCAATTAGTTAACTTCTCAGGTAATGGTGTTGGTATCTTTGCTCAAGAAGGTGAAGAGTTTCCGTTAATCAAAGGTATTGCATACCAAAGAGATGATCAAGGTAGAGTAATCATTGATCCTAATACTGGTAATCCAATGAGAACTAACGAGTATCAGATTTTAGGTAAAGCTACTCCTGATTATATCCTTAACTACAATACAGCTGTTGAGTTCAAAGGTCTTCGTCTTGCTGCGGTAATGGATTACAGAACAGGTCACCAATTCTGGGCTGGTACTAAAGACTGGTTATCATGGTCAGGTCACTTAGTGGAATCTGCTGAAAACGGACGTTCAGGGTTTATTTTCCCTAACTCTGCTGTGGATTTAGATAATGATGGGGTTTATGAGGCAAATACAACTGTTGTTACAGGTGGAAATACTTATACTTCATATCTTAACTATTTCTCAAATGAGTACAGAGCGGTAGCTGAAAACTATGTGTTGGATGCAACAGCTTTCAAAGTTAGAGAGTTATCATTAAGCTATTCTCTTCCTTCGAAAATGATTGAAAGAGCTGGTTTAAGTTCTTTACGTTTTGGTGTTAATGCAAGAAATCCTTTCATTGTATTACCTAAAGAAAACAGAGGATATCATGATCCGGAGCAATCAAGATCAAGTGGTAACGATCAAGGTATTGCTGTTACAGGTCAGTACCCTGCAACTAGAACTTTTGGATTTAGTATGAATCTAACCTTTTAATTGATTAAAATGAAAAAGATAAAATTAATATTGCCGTTATTGGCGGCATTTACAATGTTTTCGTGTCAAGATTATTTGGATATAAACACGTCTCCAAATAACCCGACAGGTGAAAATGTTACACCGGATCTAATTTTACCGGGTGTTCAGGCTAATTCATATAGAACCTTAACTCGTAGAATGAATGAGTACGGTAACGTATTCATGAACAACTGGGGCGCGAACGTAAATGCGTTCACAGGTGGATATGCTGAAGAATTCGGTATTACAGTTACGAATAATTTCTATGATGATGTTTGGGATGGTGTTTTCAGAAGCACCGTTGATTATACAACTATCATCAACTATCCTGATGCAAATTATGAAAACCACAAAGCTATCGCTAAGGTTCTTAAAGCATTCTACTTCCAGTATCTTGTGGATTTGTATGGAGATATTCCATATACGCAAGCTCACATGACAGTGAATAACACGAATCCTAGTTATGATGACGATCAGGCTATCTACAGAGATTTAGTTGTTCAGGTAGAGGATGCGATTGCATTAATGCATGCAAATCCTAATGCTAAAGCTGTTGGTGCCGAAGATATCATCTTAGGTGGTGACATGGCGCAGTGGGAAAAATTTGCTAATACTTTGAAATTGCGTTTGCTTTTAAGAGAATCTACTAAAGCTGAAACTGACGGTGCTTCTGCGACATATTTAACCGCAGAGTTTGCTGAATTAACTGCTGCTAACGCGCAGTTCGTTAACCAGGATATTACAATTAACCCTGGTTATTCTAATGCTGAGGATGCTACACAAAATCCTTGGTATAACCTAATGTATGAGTTGGATGAAACTTCTCAGAAAACGGCTTTCCGTTTCAGAAGAGCTTCTGCTTATATTGCTAACAAATTGAATGTATCTCCATTAGACCCACGTGGATCTCGTATTTTTGCTCCTATCGGTGGTGTGGTTGTTGGAGTAATTCAAGGTGATGCTTCTGTGCCTGATGGTACTGCACCAACTAATATTTCTTCATTAGGTCCTGGTTTGGTTAAAAATTCAGCTCAGGATGGTTACATGATGTTATTGTCTGAAAGTTTGTTATTACAAGCTGAAGCAGTACACAGAGGATATTTAGCTGGAGATGCTCAAGCATTATTTGATGCTGCAATTGCTGCTTCATTCAATGTTTTAGGAGCTGGTGATCCTTCAACTTATACAACTTCAGTAAATCTTGTTGTTGGTAAAGGTTACGGAGCTATTGGTGCTACTTCTGCTCAGCAGTTGGAAGCAATCATGTACCAAAAAAGCATTGCTTTAAATGGTATCAATGGTGCTGAGATCTTTATTGAATACACAAGAACTGGTTTAATCGATACAGTTGATATGCCGATGAATTCATCTACACCAACAGGTTTCAAACCTCGTAGATTAATGTACCCGGTTTCTGAAATTTCTAGTAACTCTGGAAATGTACCTACTCAAACTGTGAATGATGTGTACACAACAGGTCCTTTTTGGTATGTACCGTAATTAATTTTTAAAATTATAAATTATGAAAAAAGTATTTTCTTTATTGTTAATATCAGCTGCATTTGTCGCTTGTACAGATGATGATATTAGAACTGAACAAGATTTTTCAAATGGACCAAAAGTTGTTGGATTCAATGCAAATTTCGAATCAGTAGCATATTTCGAGGATATTGGAGCAGTTAATAAAACTTTTCCAATAAGCCTTATCGGAACCGGTAACGGACAACTTTCTGAGTCAGAAATCGTAATTCACTACGAAGTGGATGAAGTTAACTCAACGGCTACAGAAGGAGTAGAGTTTGATTTTGTTGATCAGTCTGGTGTTGTTTCAATTCCTGCTGGTGGTTCTTTTGCTCAGTTTCCTTTAATTGTGAACACTGGTCAATTGAACCCTACAATGAAAACAGAATTAGTTCTTAAATTGACTTCAGCTGACGGCGCTGTGGTGGGTGAGCAATACAATACGTTAAGAATCGTATTCGTAGGTTGTCAATCTGCAATCGCTGATGCTGATGGTGAAGCTTTCACAACTGTTTGTACAAGAAATGACGGATTTATCAGAAACTTCCCTGCACCTGAAAACATTTATTTAGTAGACACAAACACGTTCAAAACGACAACGACTGCTACTTATTTGCCAGGTACTATTGCTCCAGATCAAGGATATAACTTTATCGATATCTGTGGCGATATTACTGTACCGGTTCAAGGACTTTGTCAAGGATATTATTCAAACCAAGTTTATGGTTTGACTACTGACGGAACTGACGGTCATGTTGATGACGCAGATCACGTTAATATTCGTTATGAAGTTACTTTTGCTGCTGGAAACAGACAGTATGTGAGTGCATATACAAGAATTAACTAAAAGATTTAAAATGAGAAAACTATTAAGAAATAATTTTGTACTTGCGTTCGCATCGTTAGCTGTGTTAACATCATGTAATGATGACGAGGATACAACATTAGAAAGAGGGTTTAAGCCTACAATTACTGCTGAGCAGACTTCATTCTCTGTAACAGAAGGTGATGTTGTAACGCTTAATTTAAGCACTAGCCAGGCAATTAATGACAATATGGATTTAAAATTGGAATTGATTGATGGTACTGGTAGCTTTAGAGATTATACTGTTGACGGAACCGAAACTACAGTTACTGATGGTTGGGGTATGATCGGACATAAATTGTCTTTCCCAATCTACGCAGATAACTACAGTGTAGATATTACTCCGATTTTTGATTTATTGCCAGAAGGTACCGAAACTTTAGTTTTAAAATTATCTTCAATGGGTAATTCAAAAGGAATTGTTGCGGAAAATTCTCAAATCATTACAATTACTGTAGCAAACCAAACTTCAAATGACTTCGTTGCTATTGCAGATTGGTCTCAAACGACTACAAATGCACATGGTAATTTAGTTGCTGGTGAGTACGAAGGTGCGGATGGAAATTCTCACGAATATTGTGATTTCGATTTTGACTTAGAGTTATATGATTCTGGGTTCAACATTGTAGCTGATGATTATAACAATTGTCCTGCTGAAGTTACTTTAGACGAGTCTGCTCCGGACGATACTTACTATATCGTGCCTAGCTTCTGGACTAATGCTGGTCCGGCTGCTCCTGCTGAAGATATTAACTTCAAAATGAAAGTTACTATGGCTAAGCCAGGAGTTTGGATTCATGAGGTTAACATTGACGACATTTGGACGTATGAACAAGGTGGTGTTGACGACGGTTTCGCAGATGGATACCAAATTGCTGGTGTTTTAATCAAAACTGGAACTACTTATGAGTTACAGGATCTTGACGGAAACGTTTTAGCGCAAGGTAAAATCGCTGATTTCAAATTGAAATCTAAAAAAACTAGAAAATAGTATTTTCCAGTTCATAGAAAGCCCCACATTGTGGGGCTTTTTTTATGTTTTATTTTATCTAAATCTGATTACCTTTGTAGTCTAAATGAAATTTATGAGACAAGGTCTTTTTTATTTACTGCTTTTGGTGTGTTTTTCAGGTTTTGCACAAGACGATGATCTGAAATTGGAAAAAGCTACTGCTAAAGTAAATGCGGAGAAAAAAGCTCCCATAGATTTATATAAAATTATTTCCATTGAAAGAGATACCACAATCGTGGACACTTCCCTTACAATCCATCGTGAATACAAATTCAATTATTTGCGTAAAGACACTTTTGGCCTTCTTCAATTTCTCAATGAAGGACAAACTTACAATACCCTTGATTTTGGTTTAACAACCTTCAATCCGTTCCCGGAATTTGGCTTTCTTGCTAAACATTTTAATTATCTCGAAGTACGTGATATCAGTTATTATAATGTCGCTACGCCGTATAGTGATCTCTACTTTAAGTCGGTAATGGAACAAGGTCAGAATCTGGATGCTTTTGTTTCTGCTAATATTTCGAAGAATCTTAACTTATCGGCGGGTTATAAAGGACTCCGCTCCCTGGGAAAATATCAAAATCAATTAGCAAGTACGGGGAATTTTAAATTAATTGGCAGCTACAATACCACCAATAAACGCTATCTGCTCAGAGCGCATATCACAAGCCAGGATATGTTAAATCAGGAAAACGGTGGGATTGTCACGCTTTCTCAATTCGAGGATGGTGATGACTTGTATAATGAACGCCCACGGCTGGACGTGTTTTTCAGCGACGCCAAATCACTTTTAAAAGGGAGTCGTTTTTTTACAGACCAATCGTTTAAAGTATTCAACAGGCCAAGCAGCATCGTAATCAACCATCAGTTTAATTACGAGGTCAAGTTTTTTGAATTCTCAATGACCGCAGACGATCGACTCGGAGAGAGCTTTACGTCTTTCGTGAGTAATAAAACCCGCTACAACAGAATGTATAATAAATTGGGAGTAGCCTATTCTCATAAAAACCTTGGTGACTTCAACTTTTTTGTCGAAGACCATCAATACAATTATTTTTACCGTCGTACTGTAACCCAGGCAACCGGCGATTTCATCCCTGACGCTAATAATGATAAAATCAATACCTGGGGCGCACAATATATTTATCATAAAAACAGATGGAAAGGGACATTCCTTGTTTCAAATTCCCTGACCAAGCAATCGCTGGCCAATATTGAGGCGGCACTCAGATTCACCTTGAATGAAAAAAACAGCCTTTCATTGAAGTACCAGAACATGAATAAATTGCCAAACTTAAATTACGTGCTATATCAAAGCGATTACAAGGAATACAACTGGTATAACAATTTCAAAAACGAAAAAATCAACAGCATCGAAGTGGAGGCTAAAACGCAATGGCTGGACGCTTCGGCACAATACACAGTGCTGAATGACCATTTATATTTCGCAAACTTTGATGGAACATATACCGCGGAAGGCATAGCTGATAAATTATTGGTCAAACCTTATCAATACGATCAGACGATTAACTATCTGTCAATAAAAGCCGGTAAGGAGTTCAAAGTCGGAAAATTTGCCTTGGATAATACATTCTTGTTTCAACAGGTAGAACAATCCAATCACATTTTAAACGTTCCGAAATTTACCACCCGAAACACGCTATATTATAGTGAGTATTTCTTCAAAAAAGCATTATTCATCCAAACAGGGGTGACGCTGAATTACTTCAGTAAATACAAAGCCAACGATTACAATCCGCTGCTAGGTGAATTCTATATTCAAAACCAAAAAGAAATTGGAGATTTCCCAATGCTTGATTTCTTCATCAACGCAAAGGTCAGAACCTTCCGAATGTTCCTTAAAGCCGAACATTTCAACTCCAGCTTTACCGGCTACGATTATTACACGGCGCCTAATTATCCGTACCGCGATTTCATGGTGCGGTTTGGTGTGGTGTGGACATTCTTCAGTTAGTTTTTGGAGCAAACCTCCCGATAGCTATCGGGACGGGCATATCCGGAAACCATTTTCCCGCTCTCCGTTGTATCCGCCACACTGCGCCCATTCGGGATACCACTGCTACTTGCCTGCCGCTAGGCATGGTCGGGGGCTAAAGGAGTAACTATTTTTCTTTTTGGAAACAGGGTAATAATCAATACATTTGCAGGCAGCAAACTGCAAAATAGTTAACTTATATTTTCATGAAATACGCAAAAAACATCTTAGAAACCATAGGGAATACTCCAATGGTGAAACTAAATAAAATTACTGCCGAAATCGACGCGCTGGTTTTGGCCAAAGTGGAATACTTCAATCCGGGACAATCCTGCAAAGACCGTATGGCACTTAAAATGGTCGAAGACGCAGAGGCAGACGGCCGTTTAAAACCAGGTGGAACTATCATTGAAGGTACTTCAGGAAATACCGGAATGGGATTAGCATTAGCGGCTATCATCAAAGGTTACAAACTAATCTGCGTGATCACCGACAAGCAGTCAAAAGAAAAGATGGACATCCTTCGCGCCGTAGGGGCAAAAGTGGTGGTTTGTCCGACCGATGTGGAGCCAACAGATCCTCGATCATACTATTCGGTATCAAGACGCCTTGCCGAAGAAACGCCAAACGGCTGGTACGTAAACCAATACGATAATCTTTCCAATACTAAAGCAAATTACGAACAAACCGCTCCGGAAATCTGGGATCAGACCGACGGAAAAGTGACGCACTTCGTAGTTGGAGTAGGAACGGGAGGGACAATATCCGGTGTGGCAAAATACCTGAAAGAAAGAAATCCTAATGTAAAAATATGGGGCGTGGATACTTACGGCTCGGTATTCAAAAAATACAAGGAAACCGGTATCTTCGACGAGAACGAAATCTATTCTTATGTAACCGAAGGAATTGGTGAGGACATTCTTCCTGAAAATGTAAATTTCGATTTAATTGATGGCTTCACAAAAGTTACCGATAAAGATGCTGCTGTTTATACCCGTAAATTAGCCCTGGAAGAAGGTCTTTTCGTTGGAAACTCTTCAGGAGCTGCCATCAAAGGTTTACTTCAGTTAAAAGATAAATTCGGACCGGACGATGTAGTGGTGGTATTATTCCACGACTCGGGATCACGTTACGTTGGAAAAATGTTCAACGACGACTGGATGCGCGAAAGAGGTTATTTAGACGATGAAGTAACGAAAGCGGAAGACTTGATCCAACAGCATATCGACAAGCCATTAGTGGTAGTTCGTACGGAAGAATTGGTTTCACACGCGATTGAACGTATGCGCAAGCACAAAATCTCCCAAATCCCGGTAATCGATATCAATGGATTTGCAGGTTCAGTAGACGAAACGGATTTATTCCAAAGTTTCGTGGCCGATAAAAATGTAGCCGACAAACCAATACGCGAAGTAATGGGAGCGCCGTTCCCAATCGTGAAACTGGGAACATCGGTGGAAGAAGTTTCCAAATTGATCAACAAGGACAATCAAGCGGTTCTGGTAGATCTAGGAAATGGGAAACACCACATTATTACAAAGCACGACATTATCAATTCGATAAAATAGTAGTCATAAAAAAAGCCGTTCAACTGAACGGCTTTTTTTATGTTATTCTCCAATCAAAACTCCTGATACGTTCCACGCACTGAAACTGTTCCCTTCCGGGGCACCTTGCGGTATTTTAATCTGGATCGTATGTTTCCCGGCTTTTAAATCTCCTAAATCAATTATGGTAGGAGTAGTTACCATGCCCGGACACCAGTTGGAACGACTATAATCCGAAGAAGATAATCCGTTAGCAAAATTTCCCGAAGCAGGATTATACAAACGATACGAACCACAATCCTGTCTCCACGGGATGAACGCAAAAGCTATTTTTTCATCTAAAAGAATGGTGTTTTTCTTTTGAAGGTATTCGTCACCGTTCTCCCAGCCGCCATGTCCGGTTGTGATGTAACGCAGTTTGACATTTTTTATATCTTTGTCCAATATAAAATCAACAATTAATCCTTTCTCACTGTTGAACATGGTGGCATATTCCTGCCCGGCCATTTCCATAATGTTCGTCGTGTTGAAAAGCGGTAAAATGAAATTGCTTTTCGAAACGGCATTTTCTTCCTCATGTATCGTAATGTTCATTGAGATTTTATGCCCGCCTTTATCATAATTGCCAATAAAGGTCCCGATCCAAACTTCTTTATTGCTTAAAACCGTTTGCAATTCCGAAATTTCCTGACGATAAGGAACCGCTTCTTCCCAGATTTTGTCCTTCAGTTGGATGTGATTGTATTGCTTAATTCCAAAAGGCGTGAAGAAACGCATCAATTCTAATATAGGAGAATAATTTTCGGTTCGCGCTACCCCTTGGTATTGTTTTCCGTTGCCGTTGTCATATATAGGAAGTGTTTTGGAACCGTTTTTCAATCCGTCCATAAACGAGCTTTTCTGATCTGTCGGAATTACGAAAACCGAACCCGTCCGGTCATAGGCATCACCATTGGATTGTTCTGTCAAATCAACAAAGACTTGACTTCCATTTTTAATTTGTGGGAATTTAACTTTTTTCAGGATAATGGTTCCGTTGGCAAATCGCAAAATACTGTCATTCGATTTCGAAGCATCCGAAAAATTGATAACTTCATTTGCAAAAACTTTTATAGTGGTGAAGCGGCTTTTCCATAATAGATCACGATAAGTCAATTGATCAACAGGTTTGTTGTTGATTTCATTTCCTATAATTTGTGATGGTTGCAGGTTCTTTAGTTTTTCAATTTTGGTGGCAGTAATAACATAATTTCCATTTCGCACCATTTCTAAAACCAAACCTAAATTTTGACCCAGTAGACTTGGCGCTCCTTTTACCCCTAGATCATTCGTATACCAAAGATCGATAGTGTTTGAATTGACGATAGTTTTTGCTTTCCGGCATTTGTAGCCTAAAATAGTCTTCGTCTCATCAGTCATTTCAAATGTTTGTTTTGCCAAAGAAAGGCTGTCAGCTGTGACTGCAGATTTGATCTGACTGAATTTTGCCAACTGAAAATAGTAGTTATTGGAATGATTGATAAAAGTCTGCTCGTACGGAAATGCTACTTTATTTGAAATACTGTTTTGTGTCGTAATAACAGTTTCTGAAGTATTGGAAAAAACCAGAATAGGATCCTGATTTTCGATAAATTTTCCATTAGAACTTTTTAAATAGGTTATTTTAAAGCCTTTTGAAGATGGTTTTCCGACTTGTGCAAAGGTTAGCGATACGAAGCAAAGTAATAAAATTGTAAGAATTTTTTTCATTTTTTTAATCATGTTGTTTGGCAAAGATAAATTTTTTATTATATTAGTCCTTTATTTATAAGCCATGCAAGAAGAATTTTTACACCACATTTGGCAATGGAAGACCTTTGCCTTTACCGAACTGAAAACAGTTCAGGGAGAATCACTCCAGATTCTCAATTCAGGTCAGTATCTACAGCAAGCCGGACCTGATTTTTTCAACTCACAGCTTCTTATCGGGAATCAAAAATGGGCGGGGAATGTCGAAATCCATCTCAAGTCCTCTGATTGGTATATTCATCATCACGAAAACGATGCGGCGTATGATAATGTAATCTTACATGCCGTTTGGGAACATGATACCGAAGTTTTTCGAAAAGACAATTCAGAAATTCCGGTTTTGGAACTGAAACATTATGTCGCTAAAGACACATTAGAAAACTATTTGTTATTGTCTTCTTCCAAGTCATGGATTAATTGTGAAAAAGAAGTAGCTTCTGTAAATGGCTTTCTTTTGCGGAATTGGCAGGAACGTTTGTTCTTTGAACGTTTGGAAAGAAAGTCGCTCCCGATATTGGAAAATCTTCGGCAAAATGAAAACGATTGGGAAACGACCTTGTTTTGTTTTTTGGCGAAGAATTTTGGACTGAATTCCAATGGAGATGCTTTTCTGGCAATAGCCTGTTCAATTCCATTTTCAGTTATCCGAAAGGAAAAATCAGAAGCAGAAAATCTTGAAGCCTTATTTTTTGGCCGCGCGGGATTACTACTGGAAGAGAAAGAGGATATTTATTATAAAGACCTGCAGTTTCGATGGAAGTATTTGGCTGATAAGTATCAATTGAAGTCTGTCTATATCGAGCCGCTGCAGTATTTTAAACTTCGGCCGGATAATTTCCCGACAATCAGACTGGCACAGCTGGCAAAATTATACCATCAACAGGACAATTTATTCTCAAAAATAATCGAAGCAAAATCCATAGCGGAAATCTATGCTGTTTTTAATGTTAGGCTTTCGGAATATTGGCAAACCCATTATCAGTTCGATAAAGTAAGTTCAGTGAAAAGGAAAGGGCTGACTTCTTCATTCATCGATTTGCTGGTCATGAATACCATTGTCCCGATGAAATTTGCTTTTTCGAAGTATTTCGGAGAGGAAGTATCGGAGGAATTAATTGGTTTGTTAACTGCCATTGATGCAGAAAAAAATGTAATTGTCGATAAATTCCGGTTTTTTGGGCTGAATGTGAGGAATGCCTTTGATTCCCAAACATTGTTGCAGCTGAAGAACGAATATTGCAATCGCGGAAAATGCCTGCAATGCGGAATCGGAATTGAATTGTTGAAGAAATAAATTACATTTGTAGTATGGGACTAATAACCAATATTCGTCACTTTTTTGAAAAACACGGCTTCGAGGTTTCTTCTCGTCTTGCCGACCGCCTTGGTATGCGCACTACCAGCGTACGTCTCTTCTTTATTTACATTTCATTTTTTACCGTTGGACTTTGGTTCGGGGTATACCTAACGCTGGCTTTTTTACTTCGCCTGAAAGATATGGTATATACCAAACGCAGTTCGGTTTTCGATTTGTAAATAGTATTTTATGAATACATCCTTTTATTTTAAATACACCCGCGAGCAGCGGAGCGGTATTGTCGTGCTTGTAGTAGTAATGATTATTATCCAATTGGGGTATTGCTTTTATTTCTCCGGAACCGCTTCCGGGACAGATCCGGAAACTAAAGAGACAAAAGAATGGCTGGCAATGCAGTCGAAAATCGATAGTCTGAAAACGGGAAAAGGCCTGGAAGCGCATAAGATCTATCCGTTTAATCCCAATTTTATTTCCGATTACAAAGGCTATACATTGGGGCTGACACCTGAAGAAATAAACAGGCTGCATGCGTTCCGTAAAGGAAACAAGTTTGTGAACTCCGCAAAGGAATTCCAAATAGTGACGAGAGTTTCCGATAAACTTCTTGCGAAGATTTCACCCTACTTCAAATTCCCGGACTGGGTTAACAACAAAAAGCAAGCTTCGTTTTTTAAAGAATATCCAAAACAATCGGCGGATAAGAAAGAAGTCATAAAAATGATGGATATTAATGTTGCGACTCAGGAAGAATTGATGAAAGTTTATGGAATTGGCCCGGCGCTTTCAGAAAGGATCCTTAAGGAGCGTGAGAAATTTGGCGCCTTCGTTTCCATGGAACAATTGAAGGAGGTTTGGGGACTTTCACCAGAAGTAATCGAAAATCTGTATAAGCATTTCAAAATTCTGTCGAAACCGACAATTAAAAAATTGAGTATCAATACCGCTTCAGTAAAAGAAATGATGCAACTTCCGTTCTTTAAATATTATCTCGCCAAGGAAATTGTGACCTACAGAAGCATGAACGGCGAGATAAAAAACAAGGAAGATTTACTAAAAATTAAGAATTTTCCTATTGATAAAGTTGATTTAATTGCTTTATATTTGGACTTTTAATTAATTATAGTAAGTATACTTTTTTAGTATGCACAATTTAAACCCTATGAGTTCAATCTACTTTACCGAAGAGCATCAATTATTTAGAGAGAGTTTGCGAGATTTTTTGCAAAAAGAAGTCGTTCCCCATATTGAAAAATGGGAAAAAACCGGAACAATTGAGCGGTTTATATGGAAGAAGTTTGGTGAAATGGGTTTTTTCGGGATACGATATCCTGAAGTTTATGGTGGATTGAATTTGGATTTATTTTATACAGTGATCTTTTTAGAAGAATTGCAAAAAATTAAATCTTCTGGCTTTGCCGCGGCTATGTGGGCACATTCTTATTTAGCAATGACCCATTTAAATGCAGAAGGTGATGAGCGAATTAAACAAGAATATTTAGCGCCTAGTATTTCTGGGGACAAAATCGGAGCTTTGTGTATTACGGAACCTTTTGGAGGAAGTGATGTTGCAGGTATGCGCACTACGGCTGTAAAAAACGGTAACAAGTATATCATCAATGGTTCTAAAACATTCATTACCAATGGAGTTTATGGTGATTATTATGTTGTTGCCGCTAAAACGAATCCGGATCTTGGAAATAAGGGAATAAGTATGTTTTTGGTTGACAGTAACCTTAAAGGCATATCCGCTACAAAACTTGATAAATTAGGATGGAGAGCCTCTGATACCGCAGAAATCGCATTTGATAATGTAGAAATTCCTGAGGAGAATTTAATGGGGGAAGAAGGAAAAGGATTTGCTTATATCATGCAGCATTTTGCCTTGGAGCGCTTAATAATGGCTATAAATGCCCATGCAAGAGCGGAATATGCAATCGAATATACTATAGGATATATGTCTGAACGAGAAGCATTTGGAAGAACTATAGATAAGTTCCAAGCCTTAAGACATACTATGGTGGAGCATGCCACAGAGGTAGAGCATTGTAAATTATTCAATTATGCAGCCGTAGCGCGTTTGGATAAAGGAGAATATGTGGTGAAAGAAGCTACTATGGCTAAATTGAAATCCACAAAAGTAGCTGACGAAACTATCTACAGTTGCCTGCAGATGTTAGGAGGTTATGGTTATATGGAAGAGTATCCATTGGCGCGCTTGTTTAGAGATAGCCGTTTAGGGCCAATAGGCGGAGGAACTTCGGAAATATTAAAAGAGATTTTGGCGAAAATGATATTCGATAAGCAGAATTATAAGCCCGCTGTGAAATAGTAGGGGACTAAGAAAAAAATAGAGGAAAGAGCCAGGAAACAAGAAATTGTGACTTGGCTTTTTTGTTTTTGAAAGACGGAAATCTATTTTCTTGCATCTTTTCTCTATTTTCTTTTTTAATCAATTCTTAAAATAAACAGATTTATTTTGCTCGGGTCAAAATAAATATTTAGTTTTGCAGCCTAAATGAGAGGAGGTGTCTAGATTATGTTAATTATACCAATTAAAGACGGAGAAAATATCGATAGAGCATTAAAGCGCTATAAAAGAAAATTCGACAAGACCGGAACTGTTCGTCAGTTAAGAGCACGTCAAGCTTTCACTAAGCCTTCCGTTACTAGAAGAGCTCAGATTCAAAAAGCAGCTTACATTCAAAACTTAAGAGACTCTTTAGAGAGCTAGTATTTTTTTGAATAAATATATGACCGTTAGTGCGCGAAGTTTTATAACTTTGTTACTAACGGTTTTTTTATGATTACTTCCCAACAGGCGTACCGCGATTATCTTCAGAAAGAGAAAAAGTATTCTCCGCATACGCTAACGGCCTATTTGAACGATGTGGCTGAATTTCAGAAATACCTTCAGGAGCAGGATCCGGATTCAGTTTTGGAAGCCGTCGGTTATAGCGAAGTTCGTGGCTGGATTGTTTCCTTGGTGGAACATAATATTTCCAATACTTCCGTTAACCGAAAAATATCGTCCTTAAAATCGTTTTACAAATTCCTTTTGAAAGCGAAGCAAATTGAAGTGAATCCGCTTCAAAAACACAAATCTTTAAAGACACCCAAAAAAGTGCAAATTCCATTTTCGGAAAAAGAACTGGAGATGGTTTTTGAGGAGAATGATTATCCGGATGATTTTGAAGGTATCCGCAACCGATTGATAATCGAACTTTTCTATACGACTGGAATGCGTCGTGCTGAATTGATTGCGCTGGAAATTGGAAATTACAACACCTATAATAAGACATTGAAAGTATTGGGAAAAAGGAATAAGGAGCGAATTCTTCCGCTTCTTGATTGTTCGGTGGTATTATTAAATCGTTATCTTATCGAAAGAAACCGACTAAATGTTATAGAAAATAAAGATTTGTTAATCTTAAATAAAAACGGTCATAAAATAAGTGAATCGTTTGTGTATCGATTAATAAATGATTACTTTAGTAGTGTCTCTGAAAAAACCAAGAAGAGTCCCCACGTTCTTAGGCATACATTCGCAACACACTTGCTTAACAATGGAGCCGATTTAAATTCTGTAAAAGAATTGTTAGGTCACGCAAGCTTATCTTCTACTCAAATTTATACACACAGCAGTTTATCTGAATTAAAGCGAGTTTATCAAGATGCTCATCCGCGAAACCAAAAGTAGTTCAAAGTTTAACCCAA
>NZ_CAMLMK010000006.1 GCF_946481155.1 uncultured Flavobacterium sp. | reverse complement strand
CGACAGTTATTTATGCGTTAAAGGAAAAATCAGGTAATTTTGATCAGGTTATTAAACGTGTACTTTTTAATGACTTGAAAACCAGTTCGCCATATAATACCTATATTCATACAGGTTTGCCGCCGGGACCTATCGCAATGCCGGACATTTCCGCAATCGATGCGGTTTTGAATGCAGAGAAGCATGATTATGTGTATTTCTGTGCGAGTGTAGAGCGTTTCGGCTATCATGAATTTGCAAAAACCTATGCGGAACATCAGATTATTGCTAAGAAATATGCAGAGTGGGTAACCAAACAGGGCTATCAACGATAATTCTTGAAATCATTTCAAAAAATAAATAATAAAGAATCGCAGGTGTTTTTAAAGAAGAAACTACTCGCGGTTCTTTTTGTTTTGCTGTCGGTTTACGTACAGGCACAATCAAAAGTTGAGTCGTTTTTAACACCGTCCGATACACTAAATATTTCAAGAAGGAATACAGTGTATATTTCCGAAACAGCTTTTCTGGGGGGAACTTTAATCGGTCTGAACCAACTTTGGTACAAAGACTATCCCAAATCCTCTTTTCATTTTATAAACGATAACGACGACTGGCTTCAAATGGATAAGGCAGGACATTTGTTTTCCAATTATCATCTGGGCCGCTTCGGAGCGGAAGCTTTGAACTGGAGCGGGGCTAATAAAAAACAGCAATTGGTATATGGCGCAACGGTTGGTTTCGCGTTTATGTCGGTAGTCGAGATCTTTGATGGTTTTTCGCAGGAATGGGGTGCGTCATGGGGCGACGTAATAGCGAATGCAGCCGGGACAGGTCTGTTTGTTTCTCAGGAATTGCTTTGGAAGGAACAGCGGATTATACCAAAATTTTCCTTTCATACTACGAAATATGCCGCCTTACGTCCCAATACGTTAGGAAGCAGCTGGAACGAACAGATTTTAAAGGACTACAACGGCCAGACTTATTGGTTGTCTGTAAACCTGTATTCTTTTGCCAAAGGAAGTAAAATCCCAAAATGGCTGAATCTTGCTTTGGGTTATGGTGCCGAAGGAATGGTAGCTGGTAATAATGAAACCGTTCCGGCCGAATTAGCTTCTCAAAATCATCGAACCAGACAATATTACCTGAGTTTTGATCTTGATTTGACAAAAATTAAGACCAATTCACATAGTTTGAAGACGCTTTTCTCTCTTTTTAACACAATTAAAATTCCGGCTCCCTCGCTGGAGGTCAATCAGTTCGGCCGTGTAAAAGGACACTTTATCTATTTTTAAGAAAACTTTAACCAGTTGATTTTCAGGTTTTAAATTTTGGCGGTATCTTTGTTGATGCTAATTTCATCGTGTGACAGGGGATGAAGAAATCAAAATTATGATAAAAAAATGGACTTATTTTTTAGGCTTGGTACTTCTTATTACGTTAATCAGTTCCGGTTTTAAAGCCTTTGAACCCCAAAAACTTGAGGGGTTTCACGTAGGGAACGATGAAGTAAATATCTACCTTGTACCAACCAAAGAAGAAACTGAGAAAGTGTATTACAATTTTCCATTTACCGGAAAATCGTATGTAGGTTTCAAACAGGCCATTGCGATTAGAGAGTCTCTCGGACTTTACCGTTTAGTGAATCCTTACGGTTATATGGGGAAATATCAATTCGGGAAAAGTACCTTAAGAACAATCGGTGTCACCAACACCACAAAATTTTTACGAAATCCTGACCTGCAGGAAAAAGCATTTAAAGCACTGCTTGCCAGAAACAAGTGGGAGCTTCGAAATGAGATTAATCGCTATGAAGGCCGTGTTATCAATGGGGTAAAAATAACGGAATCAGGAATTTTGGCTGCTGCTCATTTAGGTGGTGCCAGTTCAGTGAAAAGTTATTTAAGATCAAACGGGCAAAATGGTTTTACCGATGGTTTCGGAACTTCAATCAGAAGTTATATCAAGAAATTCGGAGGTTACGACACTTCAAACATTGTAGCAAATCCCGAAGCAAAAGTAAAACAGCATTAAAAGGTTTTATGTATAATGAAAATACAAGGTCGATTGTGTAAATCGGCCTTATTTTTTTTCCATAAGCTTACCGGTTGCGTTTTGATAAATTCTGTTGGAAGCGTAATGTCGCAGGCTACACACAATAAGGTGTTTGGCTGAAGAATCTGTAGTAAATCCTCTAAAAATTTATTATTGCGGTAAGGTGTTTCGATAAATAACTGCGACTGGTTCTTGTCAAAAGATAATTTCTCCAGGTTTTTTAACGCCGATTTCTTTTCCGATTTATCGATGGGCAAATAGCCGTTAAAAGCAAAACTCTGGCCATTCATGCCGGAAGCCATTAATGCAAGCAGGATAGAAGAAGGACCGACAAGAGGAATCACCTGAATCCCTTTTTCATGTGCCAGTTTTACAATCACGGCGCCGGGATCCGCTACTCCGGGACAACCGGCCTCACTCATTAATCCCATATTTTGTCCTTGCAGTAAAGGCTGGATAAATTCAAGATGTTCCGAAACTGCAGTATGCTTGTTTAAGGCGAAAAGCTTTAAATCAGGCTGCTTTTTTTCGGGATGCACGCTTTTTATGAAACGGCGTGCAGTCTTTTCATTTTCAACGATATAATGATCTATGAAATCAATGGTTCTTTTGATGGTGTGCGGCAACACGTCTTCAGGATTCATTTCGCCTAAAGTAGTCGGAATCAGGTAAAGTTTTCCAAAAAGCGTAGTTGGTTTCATGGGTGTGCGTCTTTTAATTTCTGAGCAATAATCTCGCAGACATCATCGAGCATTTTATAGACATCTTCAAATCCGTTTTGCTCTCCGAAATAAGGATCCGGAACGTCTACATTTTCATCGGGAAACAATTCGTTCAGGATTAATTTGACTTTCGATTTTGCCTGTTCGTGGGGAGCAAGCGCTATAACGTTGTTGTAATTGGAAATATCCATCACATAAATATAATCAAAAGTATCAAAATCGGATTTGTCAAATACCCTTCCGCGAAGATGGGTGATGTCAAGGCCCCGGTTTTTTGCTGTCAGAATCGAGCGTTTGTCGGGTTGCTGACCCACGTGCCAACTTCCGGTCCCCGCCGAATCGACTACAAAGGTTTCTTTTGGAAGTTTAGACTGCAAAATTCCTTCTGCTAAAGGAGAACGACAGATGTTCCCTAAGCAGACCATTAAAATCTTAACGGGCATACGATTATTATAAAGATAATTTTTTATGGATGTCGTCTACGTATTTCTTGAACTGCTTGTCTGTTGAAACTAAATTATCAACAGTCTTGCAGGCATGTAATACGGTAGCATGATCGCGCGATCCAATTTGAGAGCCGATGTTTGCTAAAGAAGCCTTAGTGAACTTTTTCGCAAAAAACATTGCCAATTGTCTTGCCTGAACTACGTCACGTTTTCTGGTTTTTGACTGTAAAGTCTCAATGTCCAGTTGGAAATAATCGGAAACAATTTTCTGGATGTAATCGATCGATACTTCACGCTTGATATTCTTAACGAATTTCTCCACCACTTGTTTCGCAAGTTCAATCGTTACCTCACGGTGATTGAACGAAGACTGTGCGATTAAAGAGATGATTGCACCTTCCAGTTCGCGGACATTGCTTTTGATGTTCTTTGCAACATATTCGATAATGTCATCCGGCATTTCCACACCATCACGATAAAGAATGTTTTTTAAGATGGCAATTCTTGTTTCATAATCCGGTTGGTGAATTTCCGCAGAAAGTCCCCATTTGAATCTTGATAATAAACGTTGCTCAATGTCCTGCATGTCTACAGGGGCTTTGTCGGAAGTCAGGATAACCTGTTTTCCGTTTTGGTGCAGGTAATTAAAGATGTGGAAGAAAACGTCCTGTGTTCCCGCTTTACCGGAAAGGAACTGCACGTCGTCAATAATTAACACATCAATTAACTGGTAGAAATGAATAAAGTCATTTCTTGTATTTTTCTTAACCGAATCAATGTACTGTTGTGTAAATACTTCCGCAGAAATATACAAAACGGTTTTTTCGGGATATTTTTCTTTGATTTCCACACCGATAGCGTGAGCTAAGTGCGTTTTTCCTAATCCGACACCGCCAAAAATAAGGAAGGGGTTGAAAGAAGTACCGCCTGGTTTATTCGCTACAGCCATACCTGCCGAACGGGCTAAACGATTGGAATCACCTTCAAGGAAATTGTCGAAACTGTAATTTGAATTTAACTGTGATTCGATTTTTACATTTCGGATTCCCGGGATTACGAAAGGGTTTTTTAATTCCGGATTTTTATTCTGAATCGGAACGTCGATTTCCTGTGTTTTTACTGCCCCGCGATTGTTACTTGGAAGCTGTTCCGTGAACGGAAGTTTGTTGCCAAGTTTGTTCTCCATTTTGATTTTATAGAGTAACTTTGCGTTCGTTCCTAATTCTTTTGTAAGTGCAACTTTCAATAATTTAACATAGTGTTCTTCTAACCATTCGTAGAAAAATTTACTTGGTACCTGAATAAATAATGCGTTATCTGTAAGCTCGACTGCCTTGATAGGTTCGAACCAAGTCTTGTAAGCTTGATCCTGTATATTATCCTTTATAAAAGACAGACAGTTCTCCCAGACCGATTGCGCAGTTTTATTCATATATTCGGGCATGTTTTTTATAATTTGATGTTGTACGAAAAGTTAACGTTAGGTTATCTTTTATGATTGGGAAGACAAATATGTGGACAAAATTTTTCAAAAAAAAATTATTTACGTATTGGTTTTGTAAAAAAAAAATTGTAAGCCTTTTTTAAAAAATATTTAGAATAAATTAACATAAAATTAAGATGAGAAATTATGAGTTTCAGGTGCGTGTCCGCTACGCCGAAACCGATCAGATGGGAATCGTTTATCATGGAAATTATGCGCAGTATTTTGAGATGGGACGCGTCGAATGGCTCAGAAACCTTGGGGTTTCTTACAAATGGATGGAAGAGAACGGAATTATGCTTCCCGTAGTTTCGCTTTCCATGAATTATAAAAAACCGGCACGCTATGATGATTTGCTGACGGTTAAAACACTCTTTAAAAAACAGACCTCTGTTAAGATAGAATTTGACTACGAAATCTACAATGAAGCGGGTGAGTTATTAACAATTGGGAACTCTGTTTTGGTGTTTGTGGATGCAAAAACCGGACGTCCGGTTTTAGCCCCAAAATATGTTACGGAACGATTGCAGGATTTTGTTGAAAACTAAAAAATTATTCTTTCTCCGAAATCTGAACTTCAAATAAATTTGAGAAAATGTCGAATACCATTTCGGCATTTTTTTTTCGGGTGGAAATTTCAATTTCGCAGCTCATTTCCATTTTTTGGGAAACGATGTCAAGGTTCTTTTCTTTGATCACCCGCATGACCTTGTTCATGTTTTTATAGTCGAAATGAATCAGGTAATGTACGTCAATGGTTTTCTCAACAATCTCTGAAACTTCCAGCGCCATTTGTGCCGCAGTTTTATAAGCTGAAATTAAACCGCCTACGCCGAGTTTTACGCCACCGAAATACCGAACGACTACAACTAATACATTTGTGACTTCAAACGACTGTATTTGACCGTAAATTGGCATTCCTGCGGAGTTATTCGGTTCGCCGTCGTCATTGGCGCGGTAATAAATTTTGCTGGTGCCTAATTGAAAAGCATAACACCAATGCCTGGCAGCATAATGTTGCTTTTTCAAATCTTCAATTATGGGTTTTATTTCTTCTTCCGAAGAAACGGGAAACGCATAACCGAAAAACTTGCTGTTTTTTTCTTTATAAAGGATTTCTTCCGATGGGGAAGCTAATGTTTTGTAGGTGTCTTGTTTCAATGGTTTGCTTACCAGGTTTTGTCAAACAAATCAACAACATCTTCTTTTCCGGCTTCAAGATTCCAGACGTGCATGCCCAAAGAAGCGGCTACTTCAGTATGGAATTTATTATCGTCCACAAAAAGGGTTTTCTTCGGATTCAGGTCATGTCTGTTGATGATGTAATTGAAAACTTCCGGATCGGGTTTGCGCAGACCGATTTCATAAGAAAAATAAACTTTCTCAAAACACTGGTAGAATTCACGTGCGAAAGTCATCCCGACTTTATGCTCGAATTTTTCAATATGCGTTCTGTCGGTATTGCTTAAAAGAAACAAACGGTATTTTTGGGACAATCGCTGTAAAAATTCAAGGCGGTATAATGGGAAGTCCAACAAAATGCTGTTCCATGCCTCGCGGATTTCATCAAGTTCTTTGTTGGGAATATAACGTTGAAAACCTGTGAAAAACTGCAGCTCGTCAATTTTTCCTTTTTCGTAACGTTTGTTAAGGCTGTCCAAATCTTCATTCCAGCACACTAAACCTATTTTGCGCATGTGGTCAAATGGAGCCTCCTGACTCAAGTTGATAAAGATATTTCCAAAATCAAAAATTATAGTATCAATCATACATTTCTGAAAATTAAAAGTTCGTCATCCAAAATGGTTTGCTTCATGAATAGGTTTCCTGAAAGATCTGGCGCCGAAGTTCCGTTTTTAAAATTGACATTTCCTCTGAAAATCCTGGCTTCGTCCCAAAGATTGGCATCGATAAATGTCTGTAATGTCTGTCTCCCGCCTTCAATGATTACCGACTGGATTTCATGTTTGAAAAGTACCTCGGCTACAGTGTATGGCAAAGAATTATCAAAGGTACAATTTTCATAAAAAAGATTACGGGAATTAGCAAAATTTTGATTCTCCGTAATGAAAATTGTTTTGATTTTATTGTCTTTTACATAGTAATCGGAGGTGATTCTGCCGGATTTGTCCAATACGATCCGTGTGGGATTTTCTCCGGTCCAATGGCGTACATCCAATTTCGGATTGTCATCCAAAACGGTTTGTGTGCCCACCAGGATAGCCTGCTCTTCGCTTCGCCATTTATGCGCCAGCTGACGCGAATATAAATTGGTTATCCAAACAGGTTTTTGTTCTTCCCTGGTATGCGGCGCAATATAACCATCAATGGATTCTGCCCATTTTAAAATGATATAGGGTCGCTGTTTTTGATGGAACGTAAAGAAGCGTTTGTTCAGTTCGTTGCATTCATCTTCCAAAATGCCAACGGTGACATTTGTTCCTGCTTCGATTAGTTTTTTGATTCCGCTGCCGGCTACTTTCGCAAAAGGATCGATGGTGCCAATAACCACATTCGGGATTTTGTGACTGATAATCAAATCGCAGCAGGGTGGTGTCTTTCCGAAATGACTGCAGGGTTCCAGACTCACGTATATCGTTGCTTTTGACAAAATCGATTTATCGGCGACCGAGTTTATGGCGTTGACTTCCGCATGGGGTTCTCCTGCTTTTCGGTGCCAGCCTTCACCTATGATTTTTCCGTCATATACAATCACGCTGCCAACCAATGGATTAGGATATGTAGTTCCCAGGCCATTTTTGGCTAATTCGATGCAGCGGTTTATATATTTTTCTTCCGTCTTCATAGTTTTTGCCT
The DNA here is from genome assembly GCF_946481155.1 of uncultured Flavobacterium sp. The sequence goes on along the minus strand of NZ_CAMLMK010000006.1, from coordinate 49,397 downwards.
AAGGTCGTCAGGAACGCTGTTTACTAATTTGCAATATTGCTTTTTTTTCATGAGCGTTTCATGTATCTTCACGCTACAAAAATAAGCTATTTCCTGACAATGAGTGAAGTGATCATCCGAGAAATACAAAAAGCTGATAATGTTTCAGTTGCCAAAGTGATTCGTACAGTTTTAGAAGAGCTTAACGTTCCGAAAGTGGGTACTGCCTATGCCGATCCGCAATTGGATTGCATGTTTGAAACTTATTCCGAACCGAATTCAGCCTATTTCGTTGTAGAAAAAGAAGGTAAAATTATAGGTTGTGCCGGAATTGCACCGCTTGCTAATGGTGCGCCGGACGTCTGCGAGCTGCAAAAAATGTATTTTCTTCCCGAAACGCGTGGCCTGGGGATAGGAACTAAGATGATGGAAATTTGCCTGAATAAGGCCAAGGCGTTTGGATTCCGTCAGTGCTACCTCGAAACTATGCCATACATGGAAGCTGCTCAGAAATTATATATCAGATCCGGATTCCGCTACCTGGATTCGCCAATGGGCTGTACCGGTCATTCGTCCTGTCCTGTCTGGATGATAAGAGAATTATGAGTTTGAAATTATAAATTATGAGCTGTTAAAATGGTACTCAAAGATTACAGGAATGTATTTATTCAGGAATTGACTTCTTTATATGACGCTTATGAAGCGGAAAGTTTCTTCTATATAATTCTGGAAGCTTTTCATCAGATGAAGCGTGTCGATCTGGCTCTTAATCCCGGATTTGAAATCAGTGCCGAAGAAATGCTGCAATGGGAAGGCGTATTGCTCCAGTTAAAAGAACACCGGCCAATCCAATACATTTTAGGCGAGACCGAATTTTTCGGACTGCCGTTTTATGTCAATGAAAATACGCTGATTCCGCGCCCGGAAACAGAAGAATTGGTCGATTGGATTATTAATGAGACGAAAGTTGAAAGTCGAAAGTCGAAAGTCAGAATTTTGGATATCGGAACCGGAACGGGCTGTATCGCAATAGCATTGGCTAAAAATCTTCCTGGTGCTGAAGTATTTGCTCTGGATGTTTCCGAAAAAGCATTGGCTGTAGCCAAAAAAAATGCCAAACGAAATAATGTAGATGTGATTTTTTTGCAACAAAGTATTTTAGATACTGAAGATTTACACGAGACTTTTGACATCATCGTCTCCAATCCGCCTTATGTGCGTAATCTGGAAAAAGAAGAAATAAAGAAAAATGTTCTGGATTTTGAGCCGCATTTAGCTTTGTTCGTTGAAGACACCGATGCTTTGCTTTTCTATCGTAAAATAACAGAACTGGCAGTAAAAAACCTTGCGGAAAGCGGACAACTGTATTTCGAAATCAATCAGTACCTGGGAAAAGAAATGATCGCATTGCTTGAAAAGCATAATTTCAAAAACATTGAATTGCGTCAGGATATCTATGGAAATGATCGGATGTTGAAGGGAATTTTCAGTCGCAGGTAGCAGATTTCAGGTAGCAGATTTCAGAAGACAGATAGCAGCTGGCAGATTTCAGATTTGAAAGATGTTAATTAAATTTTTCCGGATTATTCATCATGTAATTTAAGAGCTTTCCTGCTTCGATGCTTTTGGAAGTAAAATCATTGAATGTTTCGTCATTTATATAATTACAAGCTAAAGCATATTCTAACCAAACCTGGGTTTCAGCATTTTCAGCATCACTGTCAGTGAGTTTTGAAATAAAATGATTTGGATATCTCCTTTTTCTCGTGGCCTCAGCAATATTTGCAGAAACGCTTCGTGCTGAACGTCTGATTTGATCTGTCAAGGAATATTTCTCTTCAGAAGGAAATGACTTTGTGGTTTCAAAAATAGACATTGCTAATTCAAAAGACTTTTTATAGGCTAATAAATCCTGAAATCTCATTATGGCGTATAATTAATATTATTCTAATTTCTTTAATTTCCTTTCTGCTACCTGTCTTCTGCTATCTGAAATCTGCTATCTACTCATAACGCAACGCCTCAACCGGATCCAGTTTCGCTGCCTTAATCGCAGGATACAATCCGGAAACAATGGCAACGATAAAAGAGGTTATAAAAGCCGCCATAATTGCCATCCAGGGGATTACAAAATCAGAATTAAATAATAATTTTGAAATAATATAACCACCGGTGATTCCAAGCGTTAATCCCACAAGTCCTCCTATCTGGCCAATCACCATGGTTTCGGTAAAAAATTGCCATGCGATGGTGCTGCGTTTTGCGCCAAGTGATTTTCGGACGCCAATTTCACTGGTGCGCTCGGAAACCGAAACCAACATAATATTCATCAAAGCAATAGAAGAACCAAATACTGTAATTACACCGATTCCCCACGCCAGGTAACTTAGGAAATCAACGCTGGAAAGCAGTCGGGCAATCAAATCGTCGCTGCGTTCCACTCCAAAATTATTTTCCTGAATCGGACTCAGTTTTCGTATTTTTCGCATCGTAATGGTAGCATTGTCTGAGGCTTGTCCAAGCGTTTCTTTTCTTCCAACCATCACATTGATATCGTAATTGATATTCGGAGCAGAAAATATCGAGCGCGCCACCTGTATCGGAATCAACACTCTTAAGTCCTGATTATTGCCAAAGGTGGATCCCTTTTCTTTTAAAACCCCGATGACTTTAAATTTAGCCCCGCGAATTGAAATGGTTTTGTCTATGGGATTCATGTCCTTGAACAGGCCTTTTTCAAAATCGGAACCTAAAATGCATACGTAATTGTTGTTGGAAACGTCAAAACCGGTCAAATTTCTTCCCTTGGTTGCTTCCAGCCCTTTATTAGGAAGGAAATTTTGATCAATTCCCACCACCGTGATTTCAGGATCCGTTTTTTTGGATTCGTATTTTACTTCCGCATTCGCAGTAGCGGTAAAGGAAAGCGATGTTGTGGTGTACGGGAAAATATATTTGTCCTGAAACCCTTTCGCCTGGGGATAACTGATGATCGGATTGATTTTCTGTTCGGCATTGTTTCGGTTTACCCGTTCCGAAAAATCATACTGGCTTATGGAAAAAGTATTGGCTCCCATGGAAGCAAAATCGTTCGTCAGTGTATTTTTAAGCCCTGATACCACGGTCAGAATTCCCACCAAAGCGGTTATCCCGATCGCAATGATCATCACGGTTAAAATAGTACGCAGCAGCTGACTTCTAATCGCGCCCAGCGCAATTTTAGTATTTTCCTTAAAGAGACCGATTCCAAACATAGTACAATTTGTCACTAAAATAGGTTATTTGTTACAAGTTTCCCAAAACAGATTTAAGAAATTCTTTAAAAAGTAAGATATTTGCAGTGGAATTCAGAAGTTAGAAATCAGAATTTAGTTTTTCAATGGTTTCTAACTTCCAATTTCTAACTTCTAATTTCATAAAAATGGCTCAAAAACCAAGCATACCAAAAGGAACCCGTGATTTCTCCCCGGCAGAAGTGGCGAAACGAAACTATATTTTTTCCATCATCAAATCGAATTTCGAAAAATTCGGGTTTCAGCCTATTGAAACCCCAACGTTCGAAAACTCCGAAACCTTAATGGGGAAATATGGGGAAGAAGGCGATCGCTTGATTTTCAAGATTCTTAATTCCGGGGATTATCTGGCAAAGGCCAATGAAACTTTTTTAGCCAATAAAGAAAGCTTAAAGTTAACGTCGCAAATTTCCGAAAAAGCCCTGCGTTACGATTTAACGGTTCCATTTGCACGTTACGTAGTACAACACCAGAACGAAATAGAATTTCCATTTAAGAGATACCAGATTCAACCGGTTTGGAGAGCCGACCGCCCGCAAAAAGGGCGTTTCAGAGAATTTTATCAGTGCGATGCCGATGTTGTAGGTTCCAACTCATTGTGGCAGGAAATAGAGCTGGTGCAGTTGTATGACAGCGTGTTTTCAGCATTAGGATTGGAAGGTGTGACCATTAAAATCAACAACAGAAAGATATTATCAGGAATTGCTGAGGTAATTGGTGCTTCGGACAAACTGATTGACTTTACAGTCGCTTTGGACAAGTTGGATAAAATCGGGGAAGATGGTGTGAAGAAAGAAATGCTCGAGAAGGGAATTTCCGAAGCAGCCTTGGAAAAAGTACAGCCACTATTCAGTTTTACAGGAACAATTTCAGAAAAAATACAAAAGCTTTCCACATTGCTTTCTTCTTCAACGGAAGGAATGAAAGGAGTGGAGGAGCTTCAGTTTATTTGTGAAAACATTCTCGCTTTAGGTCTGGATAAATCAGAATTAGACTTGGATGTAACCCTGGCGCGAGGATTAAATTATTATACCGGAGCGATATTTGAAGTAGCTGCACCAAAATCAGTGGAAATGGGTTCGATAGGAGGAGGAGGCCGCTATGATGATTTAACAGGTATCTTCGGCTTAAAAAATATGAGCGGAGTAGGGATTTCCTTCGGTTTGGATAGGATTTATCTGGTTCTGGAAGCATTAAATCTTTTCCCGGAAACAGTAACTTCGACTTCAAAAGCCTTGTTTTTAAACTTCGGAAATGAAGAAGCATTATATTCGATGAAAGCGATTATGCAATTGCGAAAAGCAGGCATCAAAACAGAAATGTATCCTGACAACACTAAAATCGGAAAACAGTTCCAGCACGCCGACAAACGCGGAATACCCTTTGCCGTTATTGTCGGAAACGATGAAATTGCAAACAGCCAATACGCCCTGAAAGATTTAGCTTCGGGTGAACAGAAGAAAGTGAGTTTAGAAGAGTTGAAAGAGCTTCTTAAACACTAAAGAGGTCAAAAAAATCACATGCGAATAGCAATTATCAACAGATGAAAAAAAATATTGTTCTTTTACTGCTAATCATTTCCGGAAGTATTTTTGGACAATCCCGGGATAGTTTAACCTACAGACTTGATGAATATTTCACTGCGTTGACTGGTTTGAAAAAGTTCAATGGGAATGTGATTATATCAAAAAACAGCACGATTCTTCTTGATAAAACGTATTCAATAAATACAGAAGTCAAAGAACTTGAGGTTACTAAAGACAGTAGGTTTATCATTGCGTCGGTATCTAAGGTTTTTATAAAATATGCTGTTCTGAAACTTGCGGAACAAAAAAGATTAAACCTTTCTGATAATATTGAAAAGTTTATTCCTGATTTTCCAAACGGCAAAAAAATTACTGTTGAGCATTTGATGCATCATCAATCGGGATTGCCAAGGGAAATTACCAATGCTGAAAAATATGATAGTCTTTCGTTAAAGAAAGCTATTGAGCTGGCAAAACTTGAAAAATTGCTTTTTGATCCCGGCTCCCAAACCTTTTATTCCAATGTTGGCTTTTTTGTTTTACACTACATCATTGATAAAGCATCGCCACATGGATATTTAGCTTTCATGCAAAAAAACGTGTTTGACAAAATGAAATTGAGAAATACTGCAGAATTTAATTCAGACAAATCCATTTCGAATTTCGCTTATGGATTTGATAATGAAAACGGGAGTATCGTTCCGACTCCAAAAGCATTTATTAACCGTTTTGAAACCGGCAATTACGTTACTACTATTGACGATCTTTACGGTTTCAGTCAGCAAATTTTTGATGGGAGAAAATTAAAAAAAGAATTTGCCATAAAGTTGTTTGCCCAGGATAGTGTATTGTCGCAGGCAGGAGGCAGACCTGGTTACAGAGCCTACCTCTATCGCAATCTGAAAACGGGTATAACATTTGTCTTCACTTCCAACTATACAGACATGCCGGTGCAGGAAACAATAGCAGATGTGATGAATATTCTTGCCGGTAAACCTTATTTGGTGCCAAAAGAAGTAAAGAGAATTGAAATAAAATTAACTGATGATATTTTAAAACGATATGTTGGAAAGTATTCACTGGAAGTAGACCCAACGCAAGTTTTTACCATTGAATTAATGCCTGCAGGGTTAATATTTAAAGATGATGAAGGCGAGGTCACCGCAATACATCCCGATAGTGAGACATCTTTTTTTGAAAAACCCGATTCAAAAGATGGGTATTTTTTCACTTTCAACGCAGCTGACAATAATTATGAACTGCTGATTATTTCTACAGGAATTAATCTGAAGACAAAAAGAATTGAATAAAACGAAAATTAATTTTTATGGTAGTTGCTTGACTTGTTTGAAAAGCCACTTATACAAAGCATCTTCATGAAATAACCGCTCAACATTTCCGTGATTTCCGCCTGGAATGACAGTAAAAGTCACATCCGCGTCCGGTTTGCATTTTTTAATGGCATCTGCCACTTTTTTAGATTCGGACATACGAACAATAAAATCTTTATCACCATGCTGGATCCATAATGGAATTGTTGCCAATTTGCAGGCATCGTTTACATTTCCGCCACCACAAATAGCTACAGCAGCTGTTATTTTATCTGCATGTTTTCCTGCAAAATGCAGCGTTCCGTACGAACCTAAACTCATTCCGCAAACATACACGCGTGACATATCGGTATTGTAATTTTTCTGGACATATTCCAAAAGCTGTAAAACCTTATCAGGATTCCAGGATCTGGAAGCTAATTGCGGCGCCACAACAATCGCAGGAATTTTTCTTCCCTTCTCCATTGCCCTTAAGACACCATACCGTTTTACACGATTGATATCAGTTCCGGAAAGGCTTTTGCCATGAAGAAAAATCAATACAGGCTGTTTTTCATTTTTCTCTGCTTCGGGAACATTAATCCAAAACGGATAATCGGTTTCGCCGACAATTGTTTTTAACTGTGCGAAAACGGAATTGATTGTTAACAACATCAAAAGGATTAGAAAACGTACTTTCATGGCTTTTATTTAGGAAGCCCCAAAGGTACCGTTTTTGATTTAAACGGGTTTTGTAAAGGTTTGTTAAATAAAAAGTCCCGGAAAATCGGGACTTTTTAGTACTTATTTGATGATTATTTTTTTGCTTAGCGGACCATCGGAAGTTTTCAGGTTCACGATATAGGCTCCCGAACGAATGTGTTCTACAGGAAGCTGTATGCTTTGCTGGTCTTCGTTTTCAACTTCCCATTTTGCGATCGACTGTCCTAAAAGATTGTACAGATGAACGGATTCAACTCTCACACCCTGAAGGTTATTTTTGATGTTCAGCATATGATCGTTATCGTTGTACACCATAATTCCGTCGTTCAGTACCGATTCTTCCGCGCTTAGTGAGTCACTTGTGAATCGTAAAGAGAAGCGGTTGAGGTGTTCTCCAACCGGGAAAGTCGTTGCAAATTCCTGATTTTTAATATCATGATAAATGCCGGTCGTATTGTCAAAGAGGTAAATTTGTGTCGATTCCGGAATATTTTCCAGGGCATCAATTTTAATTTTACCGGTTCCGGCTGCATTCACTTTAAGTCCGATCGGAATGATTTGTGACGGATCGAAATCATGTACGGCCTGGATTACATATTTACCGTTGCTGAAATACCAGAACATATCTTCTATATTAACATCTGCCATCGGCGCATCATAACCAATGTCAAAGGAATTGGTTCCTCTTGCATCAACGCCTACCAGAAGCTGACGTCTTAAACCGGATGGTGTTTCAAAGGCCAATCTGATTTTTTGGCGTGGATCAACTTCTTCTTCGTCAACTGGCTGGCCGGATCTGAAGAATACAGAGTTTGCTGCTGATTCCGTTCTGAAAGCACGCTGGGTGTTTCGGAATTTTACAGGTCCGCCGGTAATCGGGTTGGTCATTACACTTCCTGCGACATCGGTTCTTATGAAGAAACCTTGGGAAACAGGAATGTATCTTCTAGGGATTTTTGTACCTGTTGCATTATTGTTATTTATCAGCGGATCATTGGAAATGGCTACCGTTCCGCCCATTAGGGTATAAGTTGCGTATCCACCAACGTATTGCGATAAGTAATGAGATGTTCCTCCGAAATGATCCCAGTAGTACAAGGCTCCGTTAAAGACATTTGAGCTGGCATTTCCTCCATCCAAAATATTGTCTCTGATAAATGCATCAGCATCTAAAGCTGACGGATATGGATTTCCTACCAGATATAACGAATTTGGAGCTATGTTAAGCGTAATGTCACCGGAGTTAGGGGTTCCTTTGAAAACATAATTCTGATTTTCAGTATTGAGTGATGTGCCGCTTATTCCTTTCATGGTAAAGCCTTCACCTACTTTCAGACTTCCTGTTGTTCCGATTAGCTGCCATAAGAAATAGTTAGTACTGGCCAATGTGTATTTGTAAATCCAGCGAGTACTTATTTTAATTGGACTTGAAACAGGTCCGTCTGCGTAAGAGATACCGCTTCCAAAACTGATTGCTCCCGGACTGAACGGATCGGTTGTTACGTCGGTTCCGTCATTTAAAATCTGTCCTACGGTATAGTTGATGTTGTCCGGACTTACAGGCGAGCACCAATAATTATAGTGGTAGCTGCTTTTACTTCCCTGCTGGTCTTTTAATAAACTACCGGAACCTACAGGATTTGGTGCCGTACCGCCTTGTACCAATTGTGCTTCTCCGGTTAGTCGTAAATCACCGCTGGCCAAATCAAGGGTATTCGTAACAGTAAGTCGGAAGAAGTTTATAGTGCTTACACCTTTGGCTCCGCTAGTGGCGTTAATGCGCAGGTTATAATAAGTTTCAATGAAATTGTTTTCCGGTGCTGCATTCATATACTGTACCTGATTATTGGTACTGCTGTTAAAGGTCACTGTTCCTGTTCCCGGAATAAATGAGCCGCTGTTTTGCCAATTTCTTTTCAGATGCAGATTAGAATTTGCAGTCATTGTCAGCGTTGCTCCCGCATTAATTGTAACATCCCGGGCAGTTGCTATAAAGCTATAAGCAGCTGCGTAAGGGCTGAGCGGATCAATAACCGGCATTCGCGGTGCTGTTCCCGGAATAAGCGCGTCGATAGTGTCAGAAGGCAGTCCTTTTTCCCAGTTCATACAATCGAACCAGTCGGTGCTTACAAATCCTGTCCATACACCGGGTGTTCCGTCGATAACTGTTACTGTGGCCGAACCTGTCATGTCAACAGGGAGAGCAGTACATTTGGTATCGCTCAAGGCTGTGATGGTATAGGTCTGGTTCGCAGTCATGTTTGGAATGTTGAACACATAGGGGCTGGCAGGAATATTAGTTACCGATGTTGAAGTGGTTCCATTAAAATAGGTCAGATTCCATGGGCCAGTTCCGGTTAAGGCTACGCTGAAAGTCGCGGTGCCATCATAGCACACATACTGATCTTGCGAAATCACGGAAGTTGGTCTCGGATTTACAGTTACAGTAACATAAGCCGTTCCTTCAGTTCCAAAGCTATTACAACCATTAAGAGATGAAATTACTGCATATGTGGTTGTTACGGATGGGGTTACCGTTAAAGTAGTCGAATTACTGATAACAGCACCTGTAGTCGCATCGACCCATGTGGTGGTTATACCCGGAGGGGCGTCAGGAATTCCAATATTATCTACGGCCCATGAGCTTCCCACGGTACCGTTATAATTGAATCTGATTTGTAAATTAGTCTGATTTAAATAAGCACTTAAATCAATGCTTCCGTTAAGGCTTAGATTTGGCACCCCCGCAGTTCCCGGTCCATAAGAAGCCAAAACTACCCAAGGGCCTCCATTTACGGAGATTTCTACAGTACCACCTGCACCTGCACCGAAGTTATACCCATGAGTAAATGTCAACGTAGCGGATGGCAAACCTATGGTATTGAAAACCGGTGTATATAATTGTGAATCAAAATTTCCGTTAGCAATGGCAAATTTTCCGGAAGATAAATAATTTGTACCGGAATAGGTTCCTCCATTTGTAGCGGATAATTGCCATGGGCCCGGATTAGTATTACTTGCACCTGCATTTAAACAGTTATTGGTACAATTGTCTACCAACCATCCTGTTGGATTGGAATTTTGGAAATCTCCGCCTGATGCCAGAGTGCCGCTGGTAGCATAGCCGCTAGTTGCAGTTAGAATAGATGATTGTCCATCACAAATTGTAGAAGGCGTCGCTGCTACCGGTGAAGGCTTGATATTCGGAATAATATAAATCGCTGCAATCGAAGAACTGACTGAACAGCCACCCGTATTTTCCACAATTACCCTGAAGAGTGTAGTTTCATTTACGATATAAGCATGAGAAGTAGAAGTATTTGCAATGTCCACCCAGGTAGTTCCAGCGGTAATTGAATATTGCCATTTCACTATTGTTCCCACATGACCTGATAAATACAATGTCCCTGAATCGGTAAAGCATTCTATTGTAGAAGTAACAATACTGCTGTTTGATAACGATACTGTTCCCCCGATAGGATTGCTGTCTATTAAAACACTTGTGGTTACCGGAACTGCTGCACATCCGCCGCTTGCAGGTACGGTATATGTTACGGTATATGTTCCTACAGTACTGCTGCTTGGTGTAATTGCTCCAGTTGCGGAATCAATGCTTAAGCCCGCCGGAGAAGCTGTAAAGACGCCTCCGGTATAAGCCCCGGTTCCTGTTAGAGTCACGTTCTGTGGAGTCGATACCGCTACACAAAACGGAGCGCCGGCATAATTGATTGCAGCTGTGGGTGCTGCAGTTACTGTAACACTTGTAGTTACTGGTACAGCCGCACAACCTCCACTTGCAGGGATGGTATAAGTTACGGTATAAGTTCCGGCCGTACTGCTGCTTGGGGTAATATCACCAGACGCCGAATTAATAGTCAGACCTGCCGGTGCAGCCGAATAATTTCCTCCGGTATAAGCTCCTGTTCCGCTCAATGTTACACTTTGTGCCCCTACTAAAGATTTGCAAAACGGTGCTGCATAACTGATGGACGCTGTAGGAACTGCTGTGATGGTAACAGTAGTAGTTACCGGTATTGCAGCACAACCGCCACTTGCCGGAATAGTATAAGTTACTGTATAGACACCCGCTGTACTTGTGCTCGGGGTAATAGCTCCAGTCGAAGAATTTATCGATAAACCAGCCGGTGAAGCAGAATAAACTCCTCCGGTATAGGCTCCGGTTCCTGTTCGTGTAACAACCTGCGCAGTTGCAATTGATCTACAGAAAGGCGTTCCTGCATAACTGATAGATGCTGTCGGAACAGCTGTAATAGTTACGCTTGTTGTTACTGGCACTGCTGCACAACCTCCGCTTGCAGGCACTGTATATGTTATTGTGTATGTTCCCGCAGTACTGGTGCTTGGGTTAATATCTCCAGAAGAAGCGTTAATGCTTAATCCGGCCGGAGCAGAATAAGTTCCTCCAGTATAAGCGCCTGTACCGGTTAGGGTTACAGTCTGGCCAGCCCCCAGGGATTTACAGAAAGGTGTTCCTGCATAACTAATGGCGGCTGTGGGTACAGCTGTAATGGTTACACTTGTAGTTACCGGAACTGCTGCACATCCTCCGCTTGCGGGAATAGTATAAGTCACAGTATAAACGCCTGCGGTACTTAAATTTGGTGCTATCGAACCTGTCGAAGTATTAAGTGATAATCCGGCAGGTGTTGCGGAATAAGTTCCCCCTGTATATGCTCCGGTACCAGTTCGTATAACGGTTTGTACAGTAGTATTCGATCTACAGAAAGGTGTGCCCGCATAACTGATAGTTGCAGTCGGTACTGCGGTAATGGTTACGTTTGTAGTTACCGGTACTGCTGCACAACCTCCACTTGCGGGAATGGTATACGTTACAGTATAAGTTCCCGCATTGCTGCTGCTTGGTGTTATATCTCCAGAAGATGTGTCAATACTTAAACCTGCGGGTGCAGAATATGTTCCGCCAGTATAAGCGCCAGTTCCGGTTAAAGTTGCGCTTTGTCCAGATACTAGTGATTTACAGAAAGGTGTTCCTGCATAGCTAATAGATGCGGTTGGTATAGCTGTTATTGTAACACTTGTGGTTACCGGAACTGCTGTACAACCCCCGCTTGCTGGAATAGTATATGTGACTACATAACTGCCTGCTGTACTGATGCTTGGATTGATGGATCCGGAAGAAGTATTTATGCTTAGTCCTGCCGGTGACGAAGAGTATGTTCCGCCAGTATAAGCTCCCGTACCTGTTAAGGTTACCAATTGGCCAGAACCTAAGGATTTACAGAAAGGCGTTCCTGCATAACTGATTGATGCAGTTGGTACTGCAGTAATGGTTACACTTGTTGTTACTGGTACTGCTGCACAACCTCCGCTTGCTGGAATGGTGTACGTTACGGTATAAGTTCCTGCTGTACTTGAGGCAGGTGTAATTTCTCCGGTTGAAGCATCAATAGTTAATCCCGCGGCAGCTGAAAAAGTTCCACCAGTATAAGCTCCCGTTCCCGCTAAAGTTACGCTTTGAGGAGATGCCAACGATTTACAGAAAGGCGTTCCTGCATAACTGATTGATGCAGTTGGTACTGCAGTAATGGTTACACTTGTTGTTACTGGCACTGCCGCACAACCTCCACTTGCGGGAATAGTATAAGTTACGGTGTAAGTTCCGGCTGTACTGGCGCTAGGAGTTATTGCTCCCGTACCTGAATTAATTGATAATCCGGCTGGCGAAGCAGTATAAGTTCCGCCTGTGAAAGCCCCCGTTCCTGTTCGTGTAACGGCTTGCGCAGTGGCAATCGATCTACAGAAAGGCGTTCCCGCATAACTAATTGTCGCAGTTGGTACCGCAGTTACAGTTACACTGGTAGTTACCGGAACCGCAGCACAACCTCCGCTGGCCGGAATAGTATAGGTTACGGTATAAGTTCCTGCTGTACTTGTGGCTGGTGTAATTTCTCCAGTTGAAGTATCCATGGTTAATCCCGCGGTAGCTGAAAAAGTTCCGCCGGTATAGGCATCTGTTCCTGTTAATGTCACACTTTGTACACCATCTGATTTACAGAAAGGAGTTCCTGCATAACTTATGGCCGCAGTTGGTGCAGTTGTAATTGTAACACTTGTTGTTACCGGAATTGCTGAGCAACCTCCGCTTGCCGGAATAGTATATGTTACAGTGTAAGTTCCGGCAACACTGGTTCCCGGTGTAATACGTCCGGCAGCATTTATAGTTAAACCTGCCGGTGACGAAGAGTATGTTCCGCCAGTATAGGCTCCTGTTCCTGTTAATGTAACATTTTGATTTCCTGCTGTTTTACAAAATGATGCAGCAGGATAAGTAATTGTTGCTGTAGGAACGGCTGTAATCGTTACGCTTGTAGTTACCGGTACTGCTGCACAGCCTTCGCTGGCTGGTATTGTATAGGTTACTGTGTAAGTTCCTGCCGTACTACTGCTTGGTGTAATGGCACCGGTAGAAGCATTTATGCTCAATCCAGCCAGTGCTGAAAAAGTTCCGCCAGTATAAGCCCCCGTTCCGGTTAAAGTCACACTTTGTGGTGTTGCCAATGATTTACAAAAAGGCGTTCCTGCATAGCTAATAGTGGCTGTTGGCACAGCTGTAATGGTAACACTGGTAGTTACCGGTACTGCCGAACATCCTCCACTAGCCGGAATTGTATAGGTTACAGTATAGGTTCCTGCAGTACTGGCGCTGGGAGTTATTGCTCCCGTACCTGAATTAATTGATAATCCGGCTGGGGTAGCACTATAAGTTCCTCCTGTGAAAGCTCCTGTTCCTGTTCGTGTAACGGCTTGCGCAGTTGCGACTGATCTACAGAAAGGGGTTCCTGCATAGCTTATTATGGCTGTAGGCAAAGCCGTCACAGTTATGCTTGTTGTTACAGGAACTGCAGCACATCCTCCGCTTGCAGGAATGGTATAAGTTACAGTATATGTTCCTGCCGTACTGCTGCTTGGTGTGATATTCCCGGAGGAAGAATCAATGCTTAGTCCCGCAGGTGCAGAATAAGTTCCGCCAGTATAAGCGCCAGTGCCTGTTAAAGTTACACTTTGCACTCCGTCAGAAGTACAGAATGGAGTTCCGGCATAACTTATAGAAGCCGTTGGCACTGCCGTAATAGTAACGCTTGTAGTTACCGGAACCGCTGCACATCCTCCGTTTGCCGGAATGGTATAAGTTACGGTATAGGTTCCTGCTGTACTAGAGCTTGGAGTTATAGCGCCAGTAACACTATTAATATTTAATCCCGCGGGAACAGAAGAATATGTTCCTCCTGTATATGCTCCAGTTCCTGTTAACGTAACACTTTGTGCTGCCGCCAAGGATCTGCAAAATGGCTCTCCGGCATAAGTAATTGATGCAGTAGGCACTGCAGTTATGGTAACATTGGTAGTCACCGGTACAGCTGCACAACCTCCGCTTGCCGGGATTGTGTATGTAACGGTATAGGTTCCTGCCGTACTGGTACTAGGCGTAACGGCTCCGGAAGCAGCATTGATGCTCAAACCCGCTGTTGAAGAATAGGTTCCTCCTGTATAGGCACCGGTTCCGCTCAAAGTTACGCTTTGAGGAGCTGCCAATGATTTACAGAAAGGAGTTCCGGCATAACTAATAGTTGCAGTTGGAACCGCTGTAACGGTAACGCTCGTGGTTACCGGAACTGCCGCACAACCTGCACTTGCCGGAATAGTATATGTCACGGTATATGTTCCTGGAGTACTTGTACTTGGTGTAATTGCTCCCGTTGAAGCATTAATAATCAGACCCGCTGTGGAAGAATATGTTCCTCCTGTATAAGCTCCGGTACCTGATAATGAAACGCTTTGCGCTCCATCGGATTCACAAAACGGGGTTCCTGCATAACTTATGGATGCTGTCGGTACAGCTGTAACAGTAACGCTGGTGGTTACAGGCACAGCGGCACAACCTCCGCTTGCGGGGATAGTATAAGTTACAGTATAAGTTCCTGCTGTACTGCTGCTTGGAGTAATTACGCCTGTTGAAGCATTAATTGTTAAACCAGCAGGTGCGGAATACGTTCCGCCGGTATAAGCACCGGTACCTGATAATGTCACGGTTTGTACTCCATCGGATTCACAAAACGGGGTTCCCGCATAACTTATGGATGCTGTTGGTACAGCCGTCACCGTAACGCTCGTGGTTACCGGAACTGCCGCACAACCTGCACTTGCCGGAATAGTATATGTCACGGTATATGTTCCTGGAGTACTTGTACTTGGTGTAATTGCTCCCGTTGAAGCATTAATAATCAGACCCGCTGTAGAAGAGTATGTTCCTCCGGTATAGGCACCGGTACCTGATAATGTCACGCTTTGTACTCCATCGGATTCACAAAACGGGGTTCCCGCATAACTTATGGATGCTGTTGGTACAGCCGTCACCGTAACGCTCGTGGTTACCGGAACTGCCGCACAACCTGCACTTGCCGGAATAGTATATGTCACGGTATATGTTCCTGGAGTACTTGTACTTGGTGTAATTGCTCCCGTTGAAGCATTAATAATCAGACCCGCTGTAGAAGAGTATGTTCCTCCGGTATAGGCTCCGGTACCTGACAATGTTACGCTTTGTACCCCATCTGATTTACAGAAAGGATTGCCCGCATAATTTATGGATGCTGTCGGTACAGCTGTAACAGTAACACTGGTGGTTACAGGCACAGCGGCACAGCCTCCGCTTGCCGGAATAGTATAAGTTACAGTGTATGTTCCTGCGGTACTGCTGCTTGGAGTAATTACACCTGTTGAAGCATTAATTGTTAGACCGGCAGGAGCAGAGTATGTTCCTCCGGTATAAGCTCCGGTTCCGGATAATGAAACGCTTTGCACTCCATCAGATTTACAAAAAGGAGTTCCCGCATAGCTTATAGTTGCCGTGGGAACTGCTGTTATTGTTATGTCAAAGGTACTGTTGCCCGAAGGATTACAACCGGACGCAGCAACCGTATAGGTTACCGTATAAGTTCCTGCCGTGCTTAATGCCAGATCGATTTCGCCCGTAGCGGAATCAAGACTTAATCCTGCTGTTGAGGAATAGGTACCGCCAGCAGTAAATCCCCCAACGGGAACTGGCAATGGATTCGCATCATCGGCGCAAAGTGGCGTGGCATAACTGAAGCCGGTGACCGGTGTCACAGGATTTAGAACCGTTACCGTTACAACGTCGGTATAGGTCAGATCACATTCCACTGCATATACACTATAGGTTATTGTTGCACCCGGGCTTACGATAAAAGATAAATCCCCTCCATTTCCCTGTTGCGGAGTGCCAATATTAGTTGCACCATCCCTTAACTGATAATTGATAAGCGGATCGCTGTTCGGTATCGTTAATGTAGTAGCATCACCTAAACATATGGACACATCGCCGGATAAAGTTATTTGAGTAACGCAGTCCTGGCCAAACCCATAAAGTGAAAGCAATAATAAAATTCCAATAAAGTATCTTTTTTTCATAATCCTCATGATTAAAAATTGAACAATCCATTTAATTTTCTGAGGGTTTTACTTTTGAGAATAGGAGGAGTGATGAAACGAAAATTTCATTATTAGGTGTGTAGCTTGAAAATAATGTGGTTTTATTTAGGAAGCTAATCTGACCCCCAAAAAGTATTGCTTTTGGAATAATTACTTAAAGCTAGTTAATAAAATCATAAAGAATGGCAACTGCTTTCCGCTTTTCGATGAATTGATTTTAAGTACCGATGAAAAGGTTAAAGTGTTTGATTTTCAGTATAATAAAAAGAGACTATTGACAGTTATCTTCGCTGTTTTTTCTTTCGGCATCAAAGCAGGAATCAACTGATGATCTGATCATTTTAGTTGAATATCTTCGGTGCTGAACTAAAAGCTTTCAGCATTGATCTTAAAACACTTTGTACAGACTTTTAGATTCCTTGTTTGTTTGTAAAAATTTGTTAATCAATACTTTGACTTTAATTATTGCGTTATAATTCATACATTTATAGTTGGCTTTATGCCGAAAATAACCCTATCATGACGCTGAGCAAATACAATGAGAAACGTAATTTTAAGGTAACCGCCGAACCAAAAGGCAAGGTTGAAAAATCCGGTGGCGAATTAGTTTTTGTAATTCAGAAACATGCCGCCTCTCATCTGCATTATGATTTTCGGTTGGAAATGGATGGTGTTTTAAAAAGCTGGGCCGTGCCAAAAGGGCCATCCATGAATCCCGAAGACAAACGTCTGGCGATGATGGTGGAAGACCATCCGTACAGTTATAAAGATTTTGAAGGAAACATACCCGAGGGAAATTACGGAGCCGGAAACGTCATTGTATGGGATAACGGTACCTATACGACATCGGAAAAAGAATTCGAAGGCAACCCGGAAAAGAAACTTAAAGCCGACTTACATAAAGGCCGCTTAAGCTTCATCATGAAAGGAAAGAAATTGAAAGGCGAATTCTCTTTGGTGAAACTCAAAGGCAAACAGGAAAACGCCTGGCTGCTGATTAAAAAGGATGATAAATATGCTTCGGATGACGATATTCTGAAAAAGAATAAGTCGGTTATTTCGAAAACGACGCTGGAGGTTCTGGAGAAAAAATCAGCGAAGAAAACTCCCGAAAGTAAAAAAAAAGCCCGGGAGAATACTAAGCCTGTCAAAAGCAATAAAAGTGTAGCTTTCGTCAAACCCATGCTGGCAAACATCACGGAAAAACCATTCGATAACGCAGATTGGATTTTCGAAAAAAAATACGATGGTTACAGAACGATTGCCGTTATCAATTCCGATGAGGTTACTCTTTTCAGCCGGAACCATCTTTCTTTCGATAAGCATTTTAAGCCGGTTGCAGAAGAATTGGGCAAAATCGAACATACGGCAGTCCTTGATGGTGAGGTTGTCATTGAAGATAAATCCGGGAATTCCAACTTTCAATTGCTCCAGAATTATCTCAAGCAGGGAAAAGGGAAGTTGAAATATTATGTTTTCGATATTCTGAATCTGGACGGAAACGATACTTCGGAGCTGACCTTATTAGAACGCAAAGAACTGGTTTCGATGTTGCTGAAGAAAGAAAAACTTACCAATGTATTTTATTCGGAACACATTCAGGAAAAAGGGATTGCGTTTTTTGAATTGGCAGAGAAGAAAAACCTCGAAGGGATTATTGCGAAGAAAGCAGACAGTCCCTATCGCACCGGACAAAGAAGCAGCGAATGGCTCAAGATAAAAATCTCGCAACAGGAAGAAGCGATTATCATCGGGATTACAGAACCTAAAAATTCGAGAAAACACTTCGGAGCCGTATTGTTAGGAAGATATGTTGACAACGAATTGACCTACATCGGGAAATGCGGCACCGGTTTTACGGAAGCAACCCTGAAAGAACTTTACGAAAAATTTAAACCGTCTTTCATTGCCGAATCACCCCTGAAGAATAAAATTGCATTACGCGATAAAATCCAATGGCTGAAGCCAAAATTCGTAGCTCAGGTGAAATTTACTGAATGGACCCAGGACGGAAGTTTGCGTCATCCTGTTTTTCTTGGTCTGAGAACTGATAAAAAAGCTAAGGATGTCAATACAAAACTTGATGCCGAAAATGTTGGAGATATGGAAACAAAAGCAAAAACAACGGAAAAAGTACAAACAGAAAATGATTATAATCTGAAAGTCGGCAAAGTCAGTCTGCATTTAACCAATCAGAAGAAAATTTACTTTCCGGACGATGGCATCACAAAAGGTGACGTTGTCCAATACTATAACGAAGTCGCCGATTTGATCCTGCCGTACCTGAAAAATCGTCCGCAATCGATGAACCGTTTTCCCAACGGAATTACAGGCGAAAGTTTTTATCAGAAGGACGTCGACTTAGATAAAGTGCCTTCCTGGCTCAAGACCACCAAAATATTTTCCGAATCGAACGAGAAGTACATCGATTATCTTTTGTGCAATGATAAAGCGACTTTATTGTACATGGCCAATTTAGGCTGCATAGAAATCAATCCGTGGAATTCTACAATAAAGCACATCACAAAACCCGATTGGGTAGTAATCGACATCGATCCCGCGAAGGATGATTTTAAGGAAGTGGTCAGAACCGCCCTCACCGTGAAAGAAATCATGGACGAACTGGAAACCGAATGCTATTGCAAGACTTCGGGCGCTACGGGTTTGCATGTTTATATTCCGTTGGGAGCAAGATATGACT
Source organism: uncultured Flavobacterium sp. (assembly GCF_946481155.1). The sequence goes on along the minus strand of NZ_CAMLMK010000006.1, from coordinate 30,373 downwards.
ATGATTCCGCCAAGATTTTCGCCGAACTGATTGCACGTGAAGTAAATACGAGATTACCAGAAACTACGAGTATCATCCGCACCGTCAAAAAAAGAAACCAGAAGATCTATATTGATTTTCTGCAGAACAGGGCAGGGCAGACGTTGGCCGCGCCGTATTCCGTAAGGCCGAAACCCGGCGCTACGATTTCCACACCTTTGGAATGGGAAGAAGTCAACAATAAATTATCGCCTTCGCAATTCACGATTAAGAACGTAATGAAACGCTTTGAGAAAAAAGGCGATTTATGGCAGCCGGTTTTGGGTAAGGGAGCCGATTTAAAAAAGATCCTTAAGAAGCTTTCCGAAAATTCGGCAGACTAAGAAGATTTTCGTTTTTTGCCTTCCAGACTTGCTTTCAGCATACTCATCAAATCATCGCTTTGCTTGTGTACGACTTTGAGTTTCGGTACCGCTTGTTTTTTGCCTTTCGCTTTATTCTTGATGATTTTTAAAAGCTTCTCGGTATAATTATCCTTGTAGGCTGAGATGTCGAATTTCTCCGTAAGCTGATCCACTAATTTGGTGGCCATATCCATTTCTTTTTTATTGTCTTTGGAAACCGGCGGTAATTTCAGTTCGTCCGGATCCCTGATTTCCTGAGAAAAGCGGATGCGGTTAAGGACGATTACATTTCCATAAGGTTTTAGGATGGCTAAACTTTCTTTGTTTCGCAACACAAAAATTGTTACACCTACTTTCCCCGAAGCCTGAAGCGCTTCCCTTAAAAGAGCATACGCTTTTGCTGCGCCTTTATCGGGTTCAAGGTAATAAGGCTGTTCGTAGTAAATGCTGTCGATTTCCTTTTCATCGGCGAAATTCAGGATTTCTATGGTCTTGGTTTTTTCGGCGTCGGCAGCTATGAAATCTTCGGGTTCAAGGATTACGTATTTATCATCGATTTTATACCCTTTTACGATATCGGCCAAAGCGACTTCTTTACCTGTACCTTCATTCACCCGTTTGAATTTGATATTGGCATGGTCTTTTTTATCCAGCATGTCCAGATCCAGCGTGCTGTCCTGTACGGCAGAAAACAATTTAACGGGGATGTTTATCAACCCAAAACTGATTGAGCCTGTCCATATTGCTCTCATGGTATTTCATTTTTAAATTAGTAAGTGCGTCGGCATTTTCTCGCAACCGCTATATAAATTTAATTAAAAAAATCCGACTCATAAGGAAGTATTTAAATTTAGGTAAAGGAGTGTTAAAAAACGTCTTTTTTATCATAACTTCTTGGTGTTTAGGTTATTAAACCTTAATTTTATGTCCTATTAATTTTTAAATCTTTATATTATGGTACCTTCAAATTCAAAAGGATCCAGAGTAACTGGAGCCTCGTCATCAGCTAAACAAGGTGACAAGAAAATGGAACAGAAAAAACCAGGAGTGTCATCAGACTTAAGAAGTGCTGATAAAAACCTGAAAGCTGACAAAAACTTAGGAGCTGATAAAAGCTTAGGAAGAGACACAAGATCATCTTCACCTAAAAAACGTTAATTAAAACATTAATTATGGCAACAGACAAAAAAGGTGGTAATTTCGGTCCAGGTAACCGGGGTGACCAAAATCCAGGAAAAAAACCGGGTTATGAAGCTGCAAACTGGAAAGATCCAAAAAATCCGGGAGCAACACAATCAGGTTCACAAGCTGAAAGAAATCGTAATTTAGGAAGCGATCCCGCTTCTAACCGAGACAAAGATGTTCGTGGTCAGGCAGCCGGAAGAGATTCCAGAAGTGAATTAGCCGGAAGAGACCCACGTAACGAAATTGGCTCTGACAGAAACAACCCTCGTAACGAAGGTGCTAGAGGAGCAAATCAAAACTTAGATACTACAAACACAGCTAAGAGATCCAATTTTGATACTGAAGAAAATGATTTAGAGGATGAAAATCCGAATAGATTTCCCAACAGAGATTTATAAATCATAGGTTAAATTTAGCGACAATGCGGATTTCAAATGGCTTAATTCCCAATTCGAATTACGTTATTGATTAAAAAGCAAGGTCAAAATTTAGAGAGAGAAAATCGGTTGCATGATTCGTCAGCAAAAGATTTTCTCTTTTTTTGTTTATGATTTACCGGTGTGATATTTCAAATAAGAATTGAGACGTCATTATTTCGCGAGATGAATTTGACAGTTGTCACAACTTAGATTTTCTTGTGAAATTACATACGATGTTATTAGTTTGTAAATACCTTTTCACTTTCCAATTTTGTTGTTAGTTCTCGACACATATTATTTAATATTATTAAGTTTAGCTTGCTGTTGAATTCATAATTACAGTTTGGATAATTAGCATTATTTTCCAGGTCGAAAGTTCTGATAGTTTTAGTTGTAAGCACTCCATTTGTTTTGAAATTAAATAATACATAATAAGGATCACTTGAATCGATGTTCATTAATTTCCCGTCACTTTTCTCTTGATATGATTTAACTTTTTCGGTTTTAATTTTGGCTATATTCTTATTCAGAAAATCAAATATTTTATTGTCTTCAATTTTTACTTCTCTGTAAATATTTTTTGGATTAATTTTTTTTACAAAATTCCCTTCTTTTGACGACCAGAAAATATAAGTTCTGTAATTTTCATACCAGCCGGTTTTTCTTGTTTCTTCTTCAAAATACATAAAAGATTCATCAATAACTCTATAAGTAAAGTAATCACTTATTCCTTTTTTGTTTAATTCTAATTCAATGTTATTAATTAAACTATCCTCTCTAACTTTTGAGTCTTGACTGTACACTGTTAGATTCAAAAATAGAATCAGAAATGTTATTATTCTAATCATTGCATTTTGATTTACTCTTCGTTTTTTTAAATATCGCATAACGTCCCGCCGGCTTTAGCAGGGGGAACTTTTATTACTAAAATTCCAGTTTTCGCTGAAGCCAAATATACAAAACAACTTTAAATTAAGCCGTAGTTTTCCTCTTGCTTAAAACCGCTGTCGACGGCAGGTATTTTTAAAAAGAACCTTTCCTAATGATGGAAATTTTATTTTGTTTATTGATAGCTAAAGTCAAGCTAAAATTCGAATTAAGGTCTATGAAACTATAATGATAATTGCTTTTTATTTTTTCAATATTATATAAAACGATTTTTCTATCTCGATCCAAATTACTCGAATTAACATCGATCAAGATATTGCTTTTTTCTATTAGCGCAGTTTTACCACAGTCAATTTTAAATGGCTGATATTTTACCGACTCTTTTAGATTATAATAAATTTTTATTGTGTCACTATCTCTCTCACAGATTTTAAAATGAGATATAAATGCAGTAGAATTTATGATGGAGGCTAATTTATTATCACCGATAGGTTTGAAAGAAGAGCAAATCTGATTAAGTGCTATAATTACTAAAAATATATGCAGTTTATATTTCATCATTTTGTTCAAGTTAGCATGGCAATTTGCGCAATATCGTTCACTTGCCGTTAACACGAAAATATATAAACATACTGTAAAATTGTAATGGTTTTGCGAAAATTTAATTCTGTTTGAAGTAATATTTTGATTGAGCCTAAATATTTACAAGCCTGAAATGTTCAAAAGTAACTGTGTTTACAAGGCTTAAAGAGGGGTAAGAAAGGAGGGTTTTACTAGAATTGGACAGCGTTTTGACAACCAAAAAGCAATAAAAAAACCCTAACTACTTGAGTAATTAGGGTTTTGCCTTTTTCGTAGCGAAGACGGGATTCCTCCTGCCGCCTTACGCTGTTCTAACCCGTTGATTACCAAATCACCTACTTTATGAAAAAGCATTAAATTAGACATTATTTGACAAGATTTTGACAATGTCAAATCTTATTTTTTTTCTAGTTAAATCAAATACTTTGTTTGGTTTTGAATTTAATTTTTATTGTTTGTAAAAGCGGACAAAAATACTAAACCGATTTTTAAACCAGCCTTTCACCATTTAAGTTTTATTTGTTCACTCTAAAGATTTGAATGCTTGTAGATATTTTTTCGAGGTTTAATTCCTTTCTTAAGTTTTGTCGAAGTTCTTCTAAAAGACCAGTTAGATTGCTTGAACGATTTTCTACAATAGCCGTTACCAATTCTAGTGCCAATTCAATTTGTTTTTTTGTGCCGAACAGTTGAATATCCGCAATTGGCTTTTCTAAATATTCAATCTTATCAAAATCTTTTCTATTGGCAGCGTATTCCAATTTACGCCAAGCTTCAATTAGATAGTTTATTCGTAATTCCTTTTGTTTATTTAATATGTCACGTCGTTTTGCAAACCAATGCAGGATATACCATCCGGTCATTGTGACGAATGATGTAATTAACAAGGGGATTAAAAGATTAAAATTCATTGTTAGATAATGTTTAAAATACAGCTATTAATTTTGAATTTCCAAATCACTGCCTTTATTGTCATTCTCTTTTTTCATTAGCTCTTTAAGTTTTTCAATTTCGGCCTTGTTCTTTTCAATAGCTTTTTTTGTTTCGTCTGTTTGCCTTTGAATATCGTTGTAGAAATATTCTATGTCTTTACCTGTTAATAAAGCGCCGTAACTATTTTGAGCCGTGTATTCAACAACTACTCCCCATTGGTCTTTTTCGCCGAGATATGACATAGTTATTTTTCTTGGAGTATAAGTATAGGGACTTTTCATTTTTCGCATTATGCTTCGGTTAGCTTGTTCAATCATGAAAGTAATTTTAGTTTCGTCAGTTTTTTCAAAATACTCTTTTTTCGCAAAAAAATTAAACTTAACATCAACTAAATTGTCCTCCCCGTTTTTTAGTTTTATTTTCTTATCTAAACATTGAACTTCACCATCAACTTCTGTGAAATCTTTTTTTTGAACAACGTTATTAGAAAATTGCAGTTCCTTGACAACTGGTTTTTTTATTACTTGTTTAGTTGTTTTCTTTTGAGCTATTCCAAAAAAATAAAAACTTAACATTAAAAGAAGAAGCGTTTTTTTCATACAATTTAAATTTTGCCGTTAGTCCTGTAGTGTTGTAACGAAGATTAATCAAGTTTAAAAGATAACTTTCCATATAAAGCTATAAATATAAGATAATTCTGTTCGTTTGAATCATAAATATTTATAGTAATACAATGATTGACAAACCTAAAACATGTGAAAACAGCTGTGTTTATAAGGCTTAAAAGGAGGTTGATGACAACGGTTTGACAAGAATTTGACAACCAAAAAACAAAGAAAAAGCCCTAACTATTTGATTGTCAAATAATTAGGGCTAAAATGTAGCGAAGACGGGAGTTGAACCCGTGACCTCAGGGTTATGAATCCTGCGCTCTAACCGACTGAGCTACCTCGCCATGCGGCATCCTATCTGAATGCGGGTGCAAATATAAGACTATTATTATAGCTTCCAAATAAATTTTTTAAAAATATTTTTTTTCACTTTTCTTTTTTTATTAGCGTTATTTACTATATATTTCGAGAAATTAATAATTTATATGGAAGGTAAAGTTAGATACGAATTAGAGTTCCCCATCATGTCCTCGCCCCAATTATTATATCAGTACATCTCAACACCTTCAGGTCTTTCAGAATGGTTTGCCGATAATGTGAATTCCCGTGGAGAGTTTTTTACATTTATCTGGGACGATTCGGAAGAAAAAGCACGTCTGGCCTCTAAAAAAACCGGAGAGAAAGTGAAGTTTCGCTGGATCGACGAAGAGAATAAAGACGGTGATTATTACTTCGAATTGCGCATTCTTGAAGATGAAATTACAAAAGATGTTTCCTTAATGGTAGTCGATTTTGCAGAGCAAGAAGATTTATCGGAAGCCAAAATGCTGTGGGAAAATCAGATTTCCGATCTAAAACATGTGATCGGATCTGTTTAAAATCCACTAATAAAACCTATATTTGCCCCGATAAAATTCGGGGCTTTTTTATGGTTAATTACAACGGCACACTAGTAGCAGAATCAGGTATTTCAATTCACCAGAACAGAGGATTTCTTTACGGAGATGCTGTTTTTGAAACGATTAAAATTTTAGATAATAAGGTCTTGTTTCTTGAGGATCATTACTTTAGACTGATGGCTTCCATGCGTATCGTAAGAATGGAAATTCCAATGATCTTCACCATGGAATATTTCGAAGAGCAAATCCTGAAAGTAATCGCAACTTTAGAAAATGGCGCTTCTGCAAGAGCCAGATTTACAGTTTTCAGACAATCGGGAGGGTTTTATCTGCCGAAAACCAATACTGTCGAATTTATCATCACCGCCGAACCACTTGAAAACGCTTTGTATTCTTTCGATAACACCGCTTATGAAGTCGAGCTTTTCAAAGATTTTTACGTGACCAAACAATTGCTTTCCACGCTAAAAAGCACGAACAAAATGGTGCAGATTACCGGAAGTATTTTTGCGCATGAAAACGGGTACGACAATTGCCTGTTAATGAATGATGAAAAGAATGTAGTGGAAGCGCTTCAAAGTAATGTCTTTATGCTTCTTGATGGCGAACTTATTACACCGCCGGTTTTAGATGGTTGTTTAAATGGCGTCATGCGTAAACAGGTATTGGCTATTGCCAAAAAAATTGAAGGACTTGAAGTGATTGAAAAATCAATATCGCCTTTCGACCTTCAAAAAGCCGATGAGCTGTTCCTGACGAATGTAATTAAAGGTATTCAGCCGATTACAAAATACCGCAAGAAGGAATACAATTCGGAATTGGCTTCCGAATTGCTTAAGAAGTTAAACGCACAGATACGCCTGGGCTAGTTTAAGATTGGATTTTCAGGTGCGTTGGACCAGATTAGGTATTCGCCGCCTTGCTCCATGATTTTTTCTTTCCAGAAATGAGTAGCGGATTTTCCAATAATTTTGTTTTGATAGCTGTTTTTAGAAACAATCCATGAGTTTTCTTCAAGCTCGTCTTCCAATTGGTGCGATTCCCATCCGGTATAACCAAGGAAAAAACGAATGTTGTTTCTCTTGATCTTTCCTGCATTGATAAGGCTTTTAGTGTATTCAAAATCACCACCCCAATAAATGCCGCTTGCAATCTCAATACTGTCGGGAATCAGATCAGGAATGTTGTGAATGAAATAAAGATTATCCTGTTCAATAGGGCCTCCATTGTAAATCTTGAAATTTGCATTTATTTCAGGAATAAGGTCATGAATGGTGTATCGTAAGGGCTTGTTCAAAATAAATCCAACCGATCCTTCTGTGTTATGATCTGCCAATAAAACTACTGATCTGTTAAAAGAAAGATCTCCGATAATTGAAGGTTCTGCAACGAGCAAATTTCCTTTTTTTGGTTTAGCTGTTATCATCTTCCTGAAAGTTTATATTTAAATTTAAGAAAAAAAAAGCTACCCCTACAAAATAAATCGTTGAAATGTAAAAAAAAGCCCCGCTATTGCGAGGCTGGTATTTTTTTAAGCGGGGATAAACTATTTTTTGTTTACAGAACCTTCTAACTCAGCTCCAGCTTTGAATTTCACTACGTTTTTAGCAGCGATTTTGATAGTTTTTCCTGTTTGAGGGTTTCTTCCTTCTCTTGCAGCTCTTTTAGACACTGACCAAGATCCGAAACCTACTAATGATACTCTTCCACCTTTTGTCAAAGTTCCTTCTACATTCTTTAAGAAAGACTCTAAAGCTAATTTACCAGCTGCTTTAGTAATACCTGCGTCAGCAGCGATTGCATCGATTAATTCTGATTTGTTCATAATAATAGTTATTAATAGATTGATTAATTAATTATTGTCCTACAAATTTATATGAATTTCCCGATTACGCAAGTGTTTTTCAGTTTTTTACAAATTTTTTACATAAAATGTTGATAACTTACCGGTATTGTTAATAAACTAACTTGTATTTTTCGATATCTCGGCAGTGTTAGTGTTTATGCGGGTTACAGCGCTATGGAATTTTCTGATAAGGTGATTCCGTTTAAAAGTTCGTGCGTTTGCATTTTTTTCTTGCCCGGAAACTGTAAACTGTGAACGTGAAGGAAACCGTCTTTCACCGCGATTTTCAATTCCTTTTTAGTGGTACTGATTTTCCCGGCAGGATAGTCATGGCTTTCTTTTTCATAAGAAGTTGCATAGATTTTCACGTTCCATTCCAATTCATTGTCCTTAATAAAGCACCAGGCCGCCGGATAAGGCGAAAGGCCTCTCACTAAATTATGAATTTCGCGTCCGCTTTTGCTGAAATCTATTTTACAGTTGTCTTTGTTAAGTTTATAAGCCGTTTTTATATCATCGTTTGTCGGCTGGATGGTCGTAGTCACATCACCTTTCTCAATCAGGGCCAACGTCTTTAAAACCGTTTGGCTTCCTAAAACCATTAATCGGTCGTGCAGCTCGCCTGCTGTTTCATTTTCGCCAATTGGCGTTTCGTCGCTCAAAATCATTGCGCCGGTATCAATTTTATCATCGATAAAGAACGTTGTCACACCGGTTTTTGCTTCGCCATTGATAATCGCCCAGTTAATCGGAGCCGCACCACGGTATTCCGGTAATAAGGAAGCATGGAGATTGAAGGTTCCGAATTTCGGCATTTTCCAAACCACTTCCGGAAGCATTCTAAAAGCTACAACGATTTGGAGGTTTGCGTTCAGGTTTCTCAATTCTTCCAGAAAAGCCTCGTCTTTTAAATTGGTAGGTTGCAGAAGATGTAGGTTTTTCTCCAAAGCATATTCTTTTACCGCAGAATATTTGATCTTTTGTCCGCGTCCCGCCGGTTTGTCCGCCGCCGTAATCACGCCAACGATTTCATAATTATTCTTGTATATAGTGTCAAGGATTCCTACGGCAAACTCGGGAGTTCCCATAAAAACAATGCGTAACTTTTCCATTATAGGCTAATATATTGATTTTGATTATTCACTTTCACTTTGTTGTTTTCCAACAGAAGCTGCAGTGCAAAGATAGTTTCCTCAGAAGATAATTCCAGTGTATTTTCGATTTCTCTTGAAGTCAATGCCGAATTTTTCAGCAAAGCCAAAATACTCTGCGCCATTTCAACCGGGTTCTTTTCCGTTTTTTTCTTAGTGATGCATACGGAACATATTCCGCAGTCTTCCGCATTCATTTCGCCGAAATAATTCAGTATTAGATTGCTTTTGCAGTGCGTTTTGTCGGAAACATAATTTATAACCGACTCAAATTGCTTTGTTTTAATATCATTCTGCTGCTGAAGGAATTTCGCAACCCTGTTGATCGTAAGTTCGTCTTCGCGTACTTCATTAAAGGTCAGCTGACTGTCATTCGACTGGCTGTGAAGGGTACAAATCTCTTTCTGATGCATTCGTTTTAAAACGGCAATGACATTCTCTTCGGAAGTGTTCGATTTTCTTGCAATAAGATTGGTGTTGATGGCAGTTTCGATTTCGTAGATACCCGTATAATTTCGCAAAATGGCTGTCAGCACCGGCTCATCTGAGGGATTTAAGCTGATATAGCGTAATATTTCCCGACTGTCCAATAAGAAATGCAGACTTATTTTTTCCGAAAATTCTTTGGATAGCGTAATGATGCCCTGGTTGTCCAAAAACTGCATGGCATTGAATGTTTTCAAAACCGGGAAATTATACTGATGGCAGAAGTGGTTCAGGTTGAAGGAAAACGTTTCATTGATGCCTTCGCCGTAGCCAATCTGAAAATAATTATTCAGTTTGATGTACATTTCCTTCAGGAAAACTCTGTCAGGTAAAACATCTATGAACTGATTTTGTGTCGACTTGATATCAGATGGTGCCAATAACAACACCGCGAAAGATTTCACACCGTTTCTTCCCGCGCGACCGGCTTCCTGATAATAATTTTCAAGATTTTCCGGCAGCTGGATATGAATTACTGTACGCACATTCGGTTTGTCAATTCCCATTCCGAACGCATTTGTAGCTACCATCACCTGTACGTCTTCCTCCATCCAGGATTGCATGTTTTTTGCTTTTTCTTTCGAGGTCAATCCTCCATGATAAAACGTGCTTTTGAATCCCATCGCGGCCAACTGGGCGGCAACATCATGGCAGGATTTTCGGTTTCGGACATAGATGATTGATGGTTCCGGGTTTTTGGTAAGTATCTGCTGAATGCGGAAAAGTTTGTCTTCGGCTTCAAAAACCATATAGGCAATATTCTCTCTGGCGAACGATTTCTTGAACATTTGCGGATTTTCCAATCCTAATTGCGTGCAAATATCTTCCTGGACTCTTCCCGTCGCTGAAGCAGTAAGTGCCAAAAAAGGAACTTTAGGAAAATGTTCTTTCAGTTTTGAAATTTTCAGGTAGGCCGGACGGAAATCATGTCCCCATTGGGAAACACAATGTGCTTCGTCAATGGCAATAAGATTTATCGGCAGGCCTTTTATGCGTTCTAAAATCCAGTCCGATTGCAAACGTTCGGGCGAAAGATAAAGGAATTTATAGTTTCCGAACTGGCAGTTGTCCAGTAAATCGATGGTTTCATCTGAGGAAATTCCGCCGGTTAAGGCAAGTGCTTTGATATTTCGTTTTTCCAGATTCTGGATCTGGTCCTTCATTAAAGCTATAAGCGGAGAAATTACAAGGCAAATTCCAGGTTTCATCATCGCCGGAACCTGAAAGCAGATGGATTTTCCGCCGCCGGTAGGCAATAAGGCAAATGTATCTTTTCCTTCCAGAACCGATTGGATGATTTCCTCCTGTGGGTTTCTGAACGAATCGTGATTCCAGTATTTTTTGAGAATTTGTTGCGCTTCCAAATTGTAAAGACCTAATTTCTACTACGAATATAACTTTTTAGTATTAAAAATAATTAAATGAAGATGTTTTAATGCATCTCGCTTTTATTTTCTGCGACTATTTTTTTGCCACGAATTCACTAATTTTCAAAAATTAATTAGTTTCAATTAGTGGATTTGTGGCCCTATTTAGTTTATAGTGGCTTAATTTTTTTAGGGCTATAGCATTCTATTTCGCCAGACTTTCTAAAATAAAATTGATTCGGTTATCCAAAGTGTCTTTCGGAACCTCAGTTAACGAATAGCCGTATTTTTCGTAGGTTTCAATAAGGTGTTTGTGAATTAAAATGGCCTGCTCGTAGGATTCGTAACGGGCATCATCACTGGTGTAAATCTCCTCCCATGGCGGAAGGATAAAAATCTGGGAGTATTTATGTTCGCGACAGGCTTCATCGAAAAAAGAAGGATAAGCGTCGCCGATGTAATGCATATAGGCTAGAACATCCGGAATGCCGCGGTCGATGAATACAATTTCGCAGATTTCCTCGCAGGCACTGTTGAACTGTCTTTTTCTTCCTTCAAGCAATAATTCGCTGAACAAAAGCGGCTTTTCAAGGAACAATTGCTCGATTCCCTGCTTGCGGGCTTCGTAAATAACCTCGCGCGACACCTCGGGATAGCACACGTATCCTTTTTCGGTCAAACCATCAATAATGGTGGTTTTCCCGGAACCCGGTCCGCCGATAATTAAAACAATTTCTTTAGCCACTTTTTTGAAATAAGGCGCAAATTTACGTTTTTTTGTTTAATCGGATAATTCTTTTTCAGATTATTCGTTTTCAAAGCATCAAAAACTGAAAAATCATGCGCTATAATTCATAACTCTAATGTATATTTGCGTTTATTTTTGATTGAAAAGATGGACAAGAAGACAGAAGAATTTTATCACAGGCTTAAAGAAGAATTAATCAATTCAACTGTTTGGCCTTCAGAATATTTGTTTAAATTTATAGTTCCTACGGATACTGATAAAATCATGATTATAGAAACTTCATTCGATGATATGGGTGCGGTAATCGTGACCAATCAGTCTAAAACAGGCAAATATACCAGCGTTTCCGTCAATGTAACGATGAAAAGCGCACAGAGCGTAATTGACAAATACCTTGAGTTAACCACGATTGAAGGAATTATTTCTTTATAAAAACACGAAAATGCAATTTACACCAGAAGAAGCTGTACAATATTTAGAATACAATGCTGAACGCCCGCATCTGATTATTCCGGAATATGGCCGTCATTTACAAAAACTGATCGACCAGGCTACCGAAATTGAGAACAGGGAAGAACGCAACAAAGCGGCGAAATACATCATTTCTGTCATGGGAGGCCTGAATCCGCACTTGCGCGATGTGCCCGATTTTCAGCACAAGCTTTGGGATCAGATTTTCATCATGTCCGATTTCAAGCTGGATGTAGATTCTCCTTATCCGATTCCGAGTAAAGAAGTACTGCATCAAAAACCGGAACGTTTGTCTTATCCGCAAAATTTCCCGAAATACCGTTTTTACGGCAACAATATCAAATACATGATCGATGTTGCCAATAAATGGGAGGAAAGCGACCTGAAAAATACACTGATCAGGGTAATTGCCAATCACATGAAGAAATGTTACCTGAGCTGGAACAAGGATACGGTGAAGGATGAAGTGATTTTTGAGCATTTATACGAATTGTCCGGAGGGAAAATCAATTTGCTTAAAACCGATGAGGAGCTTTCCAATACGACTGACCTGATGCGCGTGAACAAGAAAATGTCGAATAAAACGCAGTTCAATAATCCGAAAATAAAAAGCAATAATCCCGGAAAGAATTTTAATCCGAGAAATAATCCAAAAAATAACAACAACAGAAAATAATTTTTGAAACGCCATGGGAACATTTAAAATAGAAGGAGGCATACAGTTAAAAGGCGATGTTCATCCTCAGGGTGCAAAAAATGAAGCATTACAGGTTTTATGCCCTGTGTTACTGACTTCAGAAAAAGTGCGTGTGACAAACATTCCTGATATTATTGATGTTAATAAGCTGATTACCCTTTTAGGGAATTTAGGAGTTAAAATACAGAAAAACGGTGCCGGGGATTATACGTTCCAGGCCGATGAAGTAAATGTAAATTATCTGGAGACGGAAGCTTTCAAAAAAGAAGGTGGAGCGCTTCGTGGTTCGATCATGATTGTCGGGCCGCTTTTGGCACGTTTCGGAAAAGGATATATCCCAAAACCTGGTGGTGATAAAATCGGTCGTCGTCGTTTGGATACGCATTTTGAAGGTTTTATCAATCTTGGTGCGAAATTCCGTTACGAAAGAGCCGATCACTTTTACGGCGTTGAAATTGACGGAAGATTAAAAGGAACCTATATGCTTTTAGATGAGGCATCGGTTACCGGAACGGCAAATATTGTTATGGCGGCCGTTTTGGCTGAAGGTACAACAACGATTTACAACGCAGCCTGCGAACCTTATCTGCAGCAGCTTTGTAAAATGCTTAACTCCATGGGCGCTAAGATTACAGGTGTTGGCTCAAATTTATTAATTATCGAAGGTGTTGAAAGTCTTGGCGGATGCGAACACAGAATTCTGCCCGATATGATAGAAATCGGTTCGTGGATCGGATTGGCTGCGATGACAAGAAGTGAAATCACCATAAAAAATGTAAGCTGGGATAATTTGGGTGTAATCCCAAGTGTTTTCAGAAAACTGGGAATTACACTGGAAAGACGAGGCGATGATATTTACATTCCGGCACACAACGACGGTTATGAAGTAAAAACTGATATCGACGGTTCCATCTTAACTATTGCCGATGCACCTTGGCCCGGATTTACCCCGGATTTATTGAGTATTGTTTTGGTTGTTGCAACTCAGGCAAAAGGGGATGTCCTGATCCACCAGAAAATGTTTGAAAGCCGTTTGTTCTTCGTGGATAAATTAATTGACATGGGTGCGAAAATCATGTTGTGTGATCCGCACAGAGCCGTGGTTATGGGACATGATTTCAAATCGCAGTTAAAAGCAACGACAATGAGTTCGCCCGACATTCGTGCCGGTATTTCCTTATTGATTGCAGCGCTTTCTGCAAAAGGAACAAGTACAATACAGAATATCGAGCAAATCGACAGAGGTTACGAAAGAATTGATGAGCGTTTAAAAGCCCTTGGTGCTAAAATCGTTCGTGCGTAATTATGTTATCTGACTAAACTATACAAGAGCTGAGTTCGTAGGAATTCGGCTCTTTTCTTTTTACTATGGAAATAGACGTTTTAATTTTTCTTTGCCTGGCTTCTTTCTCTGCCGGGTTTGTTGATGCGATTGTTGGCGGCGGCGGATTAATCCAAACTCCTGTAGCCCTTATTTTACTGCCGAATGTTCCGGTGGCAAACATTATCGGATCCTTAAAAATTCCCGGGTTCAGCGGAACAAGTTTTGCCGCGGCCCAATACCTGAAAATGGTAAAAATGGACTGGAAACTGCTTGGCTTAATGTCGGTTGTCGCGTTCGCTTCAGCGTTTGCAGGCTCGACGTTACTGACACAGGTGAGCAACGATTTTATGAAACCCCTGCTTCTGGTAGTATTGACATTGCTTGCCGTGTATACTTTTATGAAGAAGAACTTCGGCCAGCATCAGGAGAAAGTTCAAAGTTCAAAAAAACAGTTGTTGTACGTTGTTACCATAAGCATTGCGGTTGGCTTTTACGATGGTTTTATCGGTCCCGGCACAGGAAGTTTTCTGGTGGTGGCTTTCGTTTCTGTTCTGGGTTTTGATTTTCTTCATGCTTCCGCGAATGCGAAAATGGTGAACCTGGCAACAAACTTCGGTTCGATCTGTCTTTTTGTGCTGAAAGGGAAAATCCTGTGGGCGATGGCGTTACCTATGGCGGTCTGCAATGCATTAGGTGGTTTTATCGGTGCTAAACTGGCTATAAAAAAAGGAAATGGGTTTATTCGTATCTTCTTTTTGATAGTGGTGATAGGAACACTGATCCGATTCGGGTACGATGTTTTCTGCAAATAAAAAAAGCATACCGGTCAGACCAATATGCTTTGTATGTGATTTATTTGCAACTGCTTAATCAATTATATTCAGGAATTTCAGTCCGAAAACAAGGCCGTCCGTCTGGAAGCCGTTTTGGTAAGAACGTACATAATCAATTCTGAAGAAACGGAACTTACCAAAGCCAACATTGTCAAATCCAACAGTATATTCCTGATAGGGTTTGTAATCCGGAACATTTAGCTGATGGAAACCTAAAACTAAATTCCATTGCAGTTTGTTCAGCAGGGGAATTTTATTCATGATAAAACCTTTGTCGTTGTGCTCGATATGCGTTTCGATATACGCGTCGTTTGTACTATTGCTGTAATACGGAAGCATGTTGAAAACATTCAGGTATTTGTCGTTGGTGCCCACATGCGTCTGGTTTCCATTGAAATGCTTATAATCTACAAAAGAAATTTCATCGGCATTGAAAAACTTGCCGGCTTTTAAGCGAATGGCAAAATCACCTTTGTTGCCTAATGTTTTGTCAAAATTCATCTGACCTGTGATCAGATCGTAATTGTAAGCCGACTCACTTCCGGCAAATCCTTTTTCGTAACCGAAGAGCAATTCCGGATAATCATCATTCGGAAGATTGATTTTTCCGTCCGGACGTGTAATGTATTTATTGCCAAAGCGAATTCGCGTTCCGATAGCGGCTTTCATCAAATGGTGTTTCTCTAAAGCGGCAGTCGAGTAGTCGTACGGCATTAAAGGATTGTTTGATGTGAATTCCTTGTCTTGTTTAAGCAAAACATAATCGGTGTTGTTGAAAAGCGGTTTTCTCATGGAATACTCCAGGCTTCCGTTGATTGAAACGCCGTTTAAAATGTTTTGGTTGTAACCGATTTTAGCATACTCTTTATTGTAGTATTTGGCAAAATTGTTTTTGAAGAATAAAGTGCTTACCGAGTTAATAAGGTTTGAAATCGGATTGGAAGGGTTAAACTGATTGATGCTGCTTCCGCCGGAAAGGGAAAGTGCGGCATAGTTCATCGTATTGAAACGGTGGTAATAACTTCCGTTAACGCGTAAACGGTCTTCGGCAAAACCATAATTAAAAGTGGAATTTATCGAAGTGTATTTTCCTGTTTCTTCATCTCTTTTGCTATAGGAGAATCCAGAATCGAGGTTCCAGCCCTGAACAGTATTATAACCTAAAGAAGTAAAATCCAATAAGCCCTTATAGCTGGCCGACCATTTGTGGTAGGTATCTTTATAAGTATATCCCGTAAGCAGTTTCTGGATTTTAAATTTATTGCCTTTTGCGTCGATAGAATCCAGATAGACCTGCGATTTTCGTATGGTCTGAATACTGTCTTTTTTATGATAATCGCCGATTTCTTCCTCCGTTAAAGGAACCGGGCGGCTTTCGTCCCAAAAACCATCGTCCTTTTTATTGGCGTCTTTGACAATTTTCGCAATTTCATTGGTAAAAGCTTTTTTCTCAAACGCCTCGCGGAAGACATAGTTGCTGAAAACATGCGTAAACTTTCCGGTAAAGCCCATCCCGAAAATGGACGCCTTGAAATCAATTGTCTGTTGGTTTTTGGCCCATATTTTAGTATTCGGATTATAATTGAAGCTTTGGGTTAAGGTAATGTTTTCCAAAATTGGCTGTTGCATTCTGTAGCCCATACTTGTCAAATCAATGGCGTAAATGGCCCAGGTATCTTCTACTATGTATATGTAGCCTTCAAAAACCGGCTCTTTGTCTCGGCGCGGCATCACTTTAATTTTATTGATGATTTGGTTATGATCATCGTAAAAAGTGCTTTCCAGCATATATTTATAATAGCTTAACGCATTGTCGGCTATCGGGGAAACCATATTGAGTCCCATGTCAACATAATTGGCGTAGAAATCATAATTGGTACCCTGCGCGGTATTAAAACTGAAGCCGTTGTCATTTCCGCTGACTTTAGAAGCGATGATTTCCTCCTTTATCTTATTGGGTTTTTCGAAGGCTATTTTGGATACCGTTTCCGAAAGATACAAGATACCTGTTCCGGTCGAATCCAGAGCGCCGTCAAAATCGCCTATTTCCATCCCCATGAATTTTTTGGGTACGTTTTTGGCACGAAAGATACCTCTGGAGTAAAAATCGGCTTCATATTTATCTGTTTTGTACGAATTGGCTTTTCGGTTCTTTATGGCTTTTCGGATGATGGCATAAGCCGGATCTTCGCTGTTTGGCTTAATTATGATCTCTTGTATGGTGTAATTTTCATCTTCAAGGGATATATTAAGGATGTGCGGAAATTGAGCGATTTCTGCATTCACTTTTTTTGTTTTGTATCCGAGGGACTGAAAAATGACAGTATAGTTTCCTTTTTCCTTTAAAGGCAATTCGTAAAGACCATTGTCATTTGCGGACGTTCCGTTGTAAGTGTTTTCGATGATTACGGTTGTGTAAGGTATTGGCTGTCCGGATTTGTCGGTAACTTTTCCTTTAATTTGGGCAAATAGAGTAACGGATGCTAATAAGGCAGTTAAAAAAAATAATTTCTTCATGTAGATGTTTTCTGATATAGACGATAGAATCGTAAGAAGGGTTGTATGGGTTATAAAAAAGATTTTATAGCGAGTTCATAACTTTTTAATCCGAAACCGATAATCACACCTTTTGTGTTTGGAGATATGTAAGATTGATGTCTTATGTTTTCTCTTGAAAAGGTATTTGAAATGTGTACTTCTATAACCGGTGTAGAAATAGCTTTTACCGCGTCGGCTATGCCAAGGGAAGTGTGGGTGTAGGCGGCAGCATTTAAGATTATACCATCATAGCTGAATCCGACTTCATGTAATTTGTTGATGATTTCCCCTTCGACATTGCTTTGATAATAATGTAATTCTACGGTATTGTACTTCTTTTTTAAAAGAAAATAAAAGTCTTCAAAAGTTTCGTCGCCGTATATTTCCGGTTCGCGCTTTCCTAAAAGATTCAGATTAGGACCGTTGATGATGATGATTTTCATGCCGATTGTTTTTTGTAAATGTAGTAAAAAACCCTTATTTCTGGCTTTTCGGCCTTCGAAAATGATACTTGAAACATTAGGTTTTACTGACTTTTTTTTAGGGTTCGGTCAATTTTGAGAAAAAACAATGTTAAAATGTAGGAAAAAACTGTAATAAAAAAATATGTTTTTCTGAAATTTAAGAAAATTTTATAAAAAAATACTTTTATGTAAGAATTTATAAATCAAATAGATAAGATTTTTTTTATAGTCTTTTGCAGTATATGATGATAACTTTTCTGTGCTGAACTTTTTTCGGAATGGAATTTTTATACATTTGCTGAGTAAATTTTTAAAATTTAAACTAAACATGAAAAAAATTATTTTATCTGCAGCTGCAGTATTCGCATTCGGATTCGCTAACGCACAAGAAGAAGTTAAAGAATCAACTGGTTTTGGTTTTTCTAAAGGAAACATCATCGTAGAAGGAAACTTGTCTTTCAGCATGGATAAAGATGAAACTCCAGTAGAAGAAGTTAAAACAAATGTGTTCATTTTTACCCCTAAAGCTGGTTATTTTGTAACTGATAAAATTGCTGTTGGAGTTGAAGTTATGGTTGGATCAGGTAAAGAGGAAACTACTGATTTAATTGCTAACAATACAGATGAAGAAACTATTAATTCATTTGGAGCTGGAGTTTTTGCTCGTTACTATTTCTTAGATTTAGGACAAAGATTCAAAACTTATGCTGAAGCTGGTGTAGGATTTGGTTCTACTAAATGGGAGTCTAATAGCGTTGAAACTCAAAAAGATACTAACATCAACTTCGGTATTGATTTAGGAATGAACTATTTCGTAACTGAGAACATGGCTATCAATTTCGGTTTAGCTAACGTATTAGGATTTGGTTCTACTAAATCTGAGTTCCCAGGTGGTGGAGAAACTACTTCTTCTTCAATCAATGGAAACTTCAATGTTTTCAATAACTTCTTTGACACACCAACTTTTGGTTTGACTTACAAATTCTAATCAAATTAGATTTTTATAAAATTAAAGCCCCGCATTGCGGGGCTTTTTTTGTTAATTAAATTGTTGATATCTAGTGTTTTCATGTCGGAGTAATGCTTGTGTATTATAGATAAATTTATAGTACTAATTTTAAAACATTTAAAATGAAAAAAGGACTATTGATTCTCGCTGCCATGTTCACGTTTGGATATGCGGCAAATGCACAAGACACAGCTGCTTCAAATGCAGGAACTAACGCTGGGATGGTAAGATTCGGGCCTAAAGCAGGTCTGAACTTTACAAACTTTACCGGCGATGGTGATTCAGACGGTAAAACAGGATTCTATATTGGCGGTTTTGTTGATTTGGCAGTTACAGACAAGTTTCACGTTCAGCCGGAATTAATGTATTCTGCTGAAGGAGCTGATGATGCAGGGATCGACTATATCAGAATTCCCGTTATGGCTAAGTTTTATGTAACCGAAGGTTTTAACTTGCTTGCAGGTCCTGAGGTTGCTTTTAAAGTTGCTACTGAAGACGACTTTATGGACGAAGCTACTAAATCAACTGATTTTGGTCTTGGATTAGGCGCTGCTTATGATTTGCCAATGGGCTTGATCATTGAAATGCGATATAATTTAGGATTAACTGATATCAGTGAAATTGATAATTTTGAGATTAAAAATACAGGTTTACAACTTGGTTTAGGATATAAATTCTAATCCTTAAATAAGAACAAAGGCCTCGCATTTTGCGGGGCTTTTTTTGTTAATTAAATTGCTGGTATTGAGGATTATGAATAAATTTACTATGTAATTTCTAAAATGATCACAAATGAAAAAAGTACTATTGATTCTTGCTGTCATTTTCACGTTTGGATATGCAGCACAAGCGCAAGCAATCCGCACAGGGAGTTCCCTTGCGGGAAGGATTAAGCTCGGGCCTAAAGCGGGTGTAAATATCGCTACGTTATCGGCAGATGATACAAAATCATTAGTTGGATTTCATGTTGGTGGTTTTGTCGAGTTTATGCTAACCGAGAAATTGGCTTTGCAGCCCGAAGTTTTATATTCCGCTCAAGGTGCTACTGCTGATGAAGGGGATG
Source organism: uncultured Flavobacterium sp. (assembly GCF_946481155.1). The sequence continues at coordinate 10,476 of NZ_CAMLMK010000006.1, read as the reverse complement.
CAGAGTGGAAATTAGGATACATTAATATACCGTTTATGGTTAAGTATGATGTATTTAAAGGATTGAATTTAGAAGCAGGTCCGCAGATGGGCTTTTTGATAAGTGCCGAAGACGAAGCTGGAAATGATATAAAAGATTCATTTGAATCAACTGATTTTGGTTTTAATTTAGGCTTGGGATATTCTTTACCGATGGGGTTGATGCTCTCAGGAAGATATACAATAGGACTATCCGATGTCGTTAAAGACAATACTACGGATTCCGTTAAGAACGGCGTGATCCAAGCCTCGGTTGGGTACAAATTCTAAAACATCCGGCGCATAAAAAAAGCCCTGCATTTGCAGGGCTTTTTTACTTTCCTATATAAGTGCTAAAATTTAAAGCCGAGTCCGGCCTGGAAGACTTTGTTTTTAGCATCAGAGTCTTTAATCACTTCGTTGAAACTCTGCGTGTATCGCCCGGTTATAAATATTCCGCCTGGGAAGTTAAACGACAAACCTGCTGCAATAGCGGTATCAAAGTTGTTGTAATTGTCTTCTTCAGGAGGAGTATTGTTCTCTCCTTTATAATCCACTTTTTCGCTTACTTTAAAGCCAAATTGTGGTCCTGCCTCCACACTTAGTCCTTTGAACAGATATACCTTGGCCAAAACCGGTATATTGATGTAATCAAGTTTGTACTGCATTCTGTCGCCAAGCAAATTATCATATTCAAATCCCTGACGTGAATATAGAAGCTCCGGCTGTATTGCGAAAATCTTTGGTATCAATGGAACCTCGCCAACTAATCCAAGGTGGAAACTGGTGCGGGGGTCTGGGCCTTCCTCAAACTCTCCTTGTGTTACGGTGGAGTAATTTAAACCACCTTTAATACCAATTTTACTTCCTGAGTCCTGCGCAGTTGCTGTTAATGAAACGGCTAATAAAAATGTCCCTGCTAATAAAAAACGTACTGTCTTCATAAATGTAGATTTATTGTTACTATATTTAAACAGTAAAACTTGCAGATTAGTGTAACATTAGACTTTCTTTAAGTCAACTTTATTATTTATTTAACGTAAATGCAATCCTGGAAAACCTACATAAAAGAGTACAAAAATTATCTTAAGCTCGAGCGCGGATTGTCCCAAAACACTATAGCTAACTACATTTTCGATATAGAAAAATTGATGGGTTTTTTAGTTGAAAACAGCATAGAAGTGACTCCCGTGCAAATTTCTGATGAAACGATTCAACAATTCGTTTATTCGATCTCTGAAAAGGTAAATGCACGGTCGCAATCAAGGATCCTTTCCGGATTAAAAAGTTTTTTCAATTACCTTATTTTTGAAGATTACCGTACCACAACACCCCTGGAATTAATTGAAGTTCCCAAAATTGGCCGAAAATTGCCGGATACGCTATCCGTTCAGGAAATAGATTTGCTGATAGCTGCAATCGATCTGTCAAAGGAGGAAGGGGGGCGGAACCGTGCCATGCTGGAAACACTTTACAGTTGCGGACTTCGTGTATCGGAATTAATAAGCTTAAAAATTTCGGATTTGTTTTTTGAAGAAGGTTTCATTAAGATTACCGGAAAAGGAAACAAACAGCGTTTTGTTCCGATTGGCGAATCAACGAAGAAGTATATCCTACTGTACAAGAATCTGGTTCGTTCACACCTGAATATTCAGAAAGGCTTTGAAGATACGCTGTTTCTTAACCGTAGAGGGCGTCAATTAACGCGCGCTATGGTATTTACCATTATCAAAGATTTAGCCGTTAAAATCAATTTAAAGAAGGCGGTGAGTCCACATACGTTCAGGCATTCATTTGCTACACATCTTCTCGAAAACGGAGCTGATTTACGTTCGATACAGATGATGCTTGGACATGAGTCCATAACCACGACCGAAGTTTATATGCATCTGGACAGAAAGTTTTTGTCGGAAGTCCTGCATTCGTATCATCCGCGGAAATAGTATTCAGTTTCAGTAGTCAGTTGAACTAAATAAAAAAAAGACCTGTTTTTCAACAAGTCTTTAATATGTAAGCTTAGTATTTGCGTTCTGCAGATCACTGTGAACTGCAAACTATTTTATTATTTCGCAATATTCACCGCTCTGGTTTCGCGGATTACGGTAATCTTCACCTGACCCGGATAAGTCATTTCAGTTTGGATTTTCTGTGAGATGTCGAATGATAAATTTCCAGCCATTTCATCACTTACTTTTTCGCTTTCTACAATTACACGCAGTTCACGACCCGCTTGGATAGCATATGCGTTTTTAACTCCGTTAAAGCCATAAGCGATATCCTCAAGATCTTTCAGACGCTGGATGTAAGAATCCAAAACCTGGCGTCTTGCGCCCGGACGTGCACCTGAAATCGCATCACACACCTGGATAATCGGAGAAATCAGTGATTTCATTTCGATCTCGTCGTGGTGTGCTCCGATAGCGTTGCAAACTTCTTCTTTTTCGCCGTATTTCTCTGCCCATTGCATACCTAAGATAGCGTGAGGTAATTCACTTTCCGTATCCGGCACTTTACCGATATCGTGAAGTAATCCTGCTCTTTTTGCCAGTTTCACGTTTAAGCCTAATTCGGCTGCCATGATACCGCAAAGTTTCGCTACTTCTCTTGAGTGCTGCAATAAGTTTTGTCCGTATGAAGAACGGTATTTCATTCTACCTACGATTTTAATCAATTCCGGGTGTAAGCCATGAATTCCTAAATCGATAACGGTACGCTTACCAACTTCGATGATTTCATCGTCAATCTGTTTAGCGGTTTTAGCAACTACTTCCTCAATACGGGCCGGGTGAATACGTCCATCAGTTACTAATTTGTGTAATGACAAACGGGCAATTTCACGACGCACCGGATCAAAACAAGAAAGGATAATCGCTTCCGGAGTATCGTCTACGATGATTTCCACACCGGTCGCCGCTTCTAAAGCACGAATGTTACGGCCTTCACGACCGATAATTCTACCTTTAACGTCATCCGATTCAATGTTGAAAACAGAGACGCAGTTTTCTACCGCTTCCTCAGTTCCAACGCGTTGAATTGTATTGATGATTATCTTTTTAGCTTCCTGTTGTGCTGTTAGCTTAGCTTCTTCAATGGTTTCCTGAATATGGGCCATTGCATTTGTTTTAGCTTCTGCTTTTAAACTTTCCACCAATTGGTTTTTAGCATCTTCTGCTGAAAGCCCGGAAATGGTTTCTAATTGTTCTACCTGACTTTTGTGAAGTCTTTCTACTTCAACCTGTTTTTTCTCAACATGCTCTAAGCGGGTTGTGTAGTCGGTGATTTTAGCTTCTGCTTCGTCGTTTAGTTTTTTTGTTTTCGCTAATTCATTAGAGATTTGAGATTCTTTGTCTCTTGTTCTTTTTTCAGCTTCAGCTATTTTTTTGTCTTTGGCAAGGATTTCTTTTTCGTGTTCGGATTTCAGCTCAAGGAATTTTTCTTTCGCCTGAAGTAATTTGTCTTTTTTAATGGATTCTGCTTCAGTTTTAGCATCTTTAAGGATAGAAGCAGCTTCTTTTTTTGCGTTTTTTATTAAATTGGAAACATTTGCTTTTTCCAGGTATTTCGCAATTCCGAAACCTATTCCGATTCCGGCAAGACAGCCAATAATTATGATTAATGTGTTCATAGTGTATTTGAAAATTATATATAAAAAAAGCCTACATTAGGGGTATTGCATAAACTCGTATCGACAAGTTTTGAGTTAACTCGCTGTTCAAGGACCTGCTCAGGGCAGTTTGCTTTAGAAGCGAAGATTCACTCATTTGAATTTGTTAGTGTTGAGTTTATCAAATAGGTACTAATGTAGGCAGTATCTTAGTTATGTAAAGAACGTGTTATTTTGAAAGAAGTGAACTCAGTTTTTCATCCATTTGTTTTAAGCGATCAAAAGCGGTTTCAAAATCAGTTGATTTGTCGATTTGCTTTTGTTCCACCTGCGAAGCAAACTGCAAGGCGCACATGGCCAATACATCCTGCTTGTCTCTTACTGCATAGTTTTCTTCAAATTGCTTAATCATTGCATCAATCTTTTTGGAAGCGGTTCTCAGGCCTTCTTCCTGCGCATAATCCACTGTTAACGGATATACACGGTCTGCAATTGATATTTTTATTTTAAGCTTTTCACTCATTCTTTGTTAATCAGAAAGTTGTGCTATACAATAATCTATTTCGCGAATTAATGAATTTATTTTGAGTTTTGTTTCTCTTTTATTTTCGTCACTGCCCAGTAATGAATTGGTTATTTTGAGGGTTTCGTATTGGTTTTTCAACACGTTGATTTCCTCAGTTTGTTTGCTGATAATGGAGGAGGATTTCGATAACTCATTGCGCAATTCCTGATTTGTTTTTTCCAGACTCTCCAGTTTTTGGGATAGTTTGGAAAATTTAATTTCAAGAGAATCAATGATTTCAGTTAATCCATTCATTATAGACCCGTTTCATTACACGATTTTACAAAGTTAATATTCCATTTGACATATAACAATAGTTTTGTTTAAATTTTCAAAATTGTTTTAACTCTTTTTGTAATAATTTGGCCGATAGTCAGTTATATTAATTATGAAGATGCATTTATTTAATTGGCGTTTTTTCATATATTAGCTAAATATTAGCCAAAATTTTTAATTTATGAAATTGCCTTATTTACTGTTTTTTTTACACGCTGTCTGCTTTAGTCAAAGTCACTATCCTAAAGATTATTTTCGCTCGCCTTTAGAGATACCCTTATTAGCCTCCGGTTCCTTTGGGGAATTGAGAGGAAATCATTTTCATTCCGGTCTGGATTTCAAAACACAACAAAAAGAAGGTTTTAAAGTTTTCGCTGCCGCAGAAGGATACGTATCCCGTATTAAAATTTCGGAAGGCGGTTACGGAAAAGCATTATACATCACCCATCCCAACGGCTACACTTCGGTTTACGGACACTTAAAGCAGTTCGAAGGCGACATTGCCGGGTATGTCCGAAAAAGACAATACGCTCAAAAATCGTATGAAATAGAACTTTTTCCGGCCGCCGGTGATTTAGTTCTTCAGAAAGGAGAAATTATTGCCTTATCTGGAAATACAGGTAGTTCGGGAGGTCCACACCTTCATTTCGAAATCCGAGATACGAAAACGGAACAAATCATCAATCCGATGTTTTTTGGTTTTGATGCAATGATGCCCGATACAAAAATCCCGGTTATTAACGATTTAGTGGCGTATGCAGTAGGGGATAGCGCCGTGGTGAACAGTTCGCAACGCACACTTCCGGTTAATTTATCTTTACAGGATGATGGTACTTATCTGGCAAACAAAGTTTTAGCTAAAGGGAATATTGGATTTGCGGTTAACACGTATGATTTAGCGGATAATAATTACAACTGGAACGGAATTTATAAAGCTGAATCGTTCTTAAACGGCACTAAGATTTTCAGCTATGAATTCGACAAATTCGCCTTCGATGAAACGCGTTACATTAATAATTTCATTGATTTTTACCGCTATAAAACGATTAACCAATCAGTACAGAAGTTATTCTTTAAGCGAAATTATCCTTTTTCACTGATTAGCGGAAATAAGAAGAATGGTCAGATCATCGTATTGCCAAATGCTACAATGAATTACCGTATCGAGATTTCGGATTTTCACGGAAATAAGCGGGTCATCAATGTGCCCATCCAGTATTCCGATGCTTCAGCAGCCATTCCGAGGGAGGAAAAGAAAACACCTTACTTCGTAAAGTCGCGAAACGATAACAATTATACGAAGGACAATGTTTCGGTTTTTATTCCCGAAAATGCTTTTTATGACGATTTCTACATGAAATTCGACGTAAAAGACAATGTGCTTTACCTCCACGATGAAACGGTGCCTGTGCACAAGAACCTGACAGTGACTTTCGATGTTTCGAATATTCCGGGCTTAAATCATGGCAAGACTTTCATCTCAAGGATGGATGGCAATAAGTACGAATATTTTACAACGTATAAAAAAGGAAATCTGTTTTCAATCCGAACCAAAGATTTAGGGAAATTCCAGTTAATGACGGATACAATCGCGCCAAAAATATACAGTCCCAACTTTTCAGAAGGGGGCAATATGAATACTATTGATACGTTAACTATTCGGATCAGCGACGATTTGTCGGGTATAAAAGAATATAACGGTTATCTGAACGGAAAATGGATCCTGATGGATTACAATTACAAAACCAAGTCCTTAACGCATCAGTTCAGCGATGCTATTTATGAAGAAGGCAAAAATCAATTAAAAGTAGTAGTTTCTGATAAAATGGGAAATTCCACTATCTTTGAGACTCATTTTTTTAAAACTAAAAAACAATCATCGGTTGAAAAAAGTAATTAAACTCCTGATTCTATATATTTTTATCGCAGGGTATTCTTCATTTGCACAAACAGCAAGAGTGAAAGGAATTTTACTCGACGAATCCAATAAGCCAATCGAAAATGCAACCATTAAAGCGGAAGGCGAAACGGTAAACTCCAACGAAAATGGTTTTTTTCAGATTAAGATTCCGGCCAATAAAAAAGTAACCGTTGAAATCACACACGTAACTTTTAAGAAATCGGTGGTAGTAGTTGAGCTTAAACCTAACGAAGATTATGAACTCAATGTGGTTTTAAATGAAAGATCAGAGCAGATTGGAGAAATTATTGTGTCCAGCGGCGGGAGAAAGCGCGTGGAGGGAATCACAACCATAGAACCAAAAATCGTCCGTCTCATTCCGGGTGCAAATGCCGGAGTGGAAAACATTCTTAAGTTATTACCGGGAGTGAATTCCAATAACGAATTGAGTACACAATACGCCGTTCGTGGCGGAAACTATGATGAAAACCTTGTGTATGTAAACGAAATAGAGGTATATCGACCGTTTTTGATCCGCTCCGGACAACAGGAAGGTTTAAGCTTTACCAATACTGAAATGGTGTCAAATGTCGATTTTTCGGCGGGAGGATTCCAATCAAAATACGGTGACAAGCTGTCTTCGGTTTTAGATATCACCTACAGAAGACCAACAAAATTCCAGGCGGCGTTAGATGCCAGTTTTCTTGGAGGAAGCGCTACGGTCGATGTCGTTTCAAAAAATCAGAAGTGGAGCAATATCACAGGAATCCGTTACCGAAACAATACGTTGCTGGTAAAGAGCCAGGAGACGGAAAGCAATTATAAGCCTACTTTTGCCGATATTCAGACGCAGCTTAATTTTAATCCTTCCACAAAATGGGAATGGAGTTTTCTCGGAAATATTTCACAGAATAAATACCATTACCAGCCGCTGAGCCGTCAGACCAATTTCGGAACGATTGATGAACCAATCGCATTGCAGGTTTTTTATGAGGGTCAGGAAAAAGATGAATATGTGACCTACTTCGGAGCGATAAAATCCACTTACCAGCCTAATGAGGATATGAAACTGAAATTCATCGGCTCTGCATATCACACACAGGAACAGGAATATTTTGATATCCTGGCGCAGTATCGTTTGGGAGAAGTCGATACTAACATCGGTTCAGATACTTTTGGGGATGTTGTTTATTCTCGTGGCGTAGGTTCGCAGCTGACTCACGCGAGAAATAATCTCGATGCTTTAATCGTTAACGCGGAAGTAAAAGGCTTTCATAATATTCAGAAGAAAAACAGCCAAATCGAATGGGGATTCAAATATACCCGTGAAGATATCCGTGACAGGATTGTAGAATGGGAAGTAATTGATTCAGCAGGGTTTTCATTGCCCGCGCCGGATGTAAATCTGCCTAACGATCAGCCATATACGCCTTACTATGGTCCGCTTGCGCCTTATCAAAACGTTCGTGCTACCAATTTTGTACAGATCAACCGTTTTTCAGGGTATGCACAATGGAATTACAGAGGTAATATAGGTTCAAGCGAATTTTGGCTGAATGCCGGTGCGCGAGGCCATCAATGGCAGGTTCAGGGTGATAATATCAACGGAAAAAGCCAAGTGGTATTTAGTCCGAGAGCACAGTTTGCCATTAAACCAAAATGGGAAAAAGACATGGTTTTCCGATTGTCCGGAGGATTGTACCAGCAGCCGCCTTTCTATAGGGAGCTGCGGGATGTAGATGGTAAGGTAAACCCGGATGTGAAAGCCCAGAAATCCTACCATGTTGTATTGAGCAACGATTACAGTTTCAAGCTTTGGAGCCGACCTTTTAAACTCGTTTCAGAAGCGTATTATAAGAGCCTGACAGACGTTAATACGTACACAATTGACAATGTCCGTATCCGATACAGAGCCAATAACGACGCCACCGCTTATGTTTACGGGGCCGATTTTCGTCTTAACGGCGAGTTTGTGCCAGGCACAGAATCATGGTTCAGTTTCGGTTACCTGAAAACGGAAGAAAACCAAAACGGAAGAGGAAATATTGCCCGTCCTACGGATCAAAGACTGAAATTCGGACTATTGTTCCAGGATTATATGCCAACCATTCCAAATGTAAAAATGTATTTGAATTTGGTTTATAATACAGGGCTTCCGGGAGGTTCGCCTTCTTATGCCGATCCATACGATTATCAGTTGCGCCTGAATGATTACCGTCGTGCAGATGCCGGATTCTCATATGTTTTTAAAGACGCTACGATTCAATCCAACAGAAACTGGCTGAAGCGCTTCAAAGAACTAAGCCTCGGATTGGAAATTTTCAACATGTTCAACAACCAAAACGCCATTACCAATACCTGGGTGCGCGACGTATATACTAAAAGCCAATACGCCATTCCGAATTACATGACCACGCGTACGTTCAGTCTAAAATTGAATGTGAGATTGTAAATTTATGATCAGACAAAAACGTAAAAGACTGTTTTATGTGCCGGGAATGATTTCGCTGTATTTTCGCTTTAGTAAAATTTATTAAAAACAGAAAATTCAAGCAAAAATCATATATTTGATAGACAAAATTGTTCCGAAATGAAAAACCTCCCAAAATATACCCTGATTGCGGCTTTGGCACTTTTAGCAAGCTGTAAAGAGGAAAAAGAAAAACCGAAAGTAATCTACGAAGAAGCTAAAGTGGCTGCTCCCAATAATGTGAAGAAAGATTCGTCCCAGATCAGGATTGCTGATTTGCCGATTCACATGGAAGGAACAAAATACCTGATTCACGCCATTGGTGATGTCCGCGTTTATGATGGCGGTAGCAGCAGCTACGGTTCGAGTAAAACGAATACGGAGAGTTATGCCATTTCAAATTACAACCGATTTGAACTGACCGGCTATTTCGAAAACCTGAAATTCCAACATATCGATTCCACGGCATTAAGACCGTTAACCACTAAAAACGTGCAGATTCAGACGGCAACCTACCTGAACACGATTGCCGAAAGAACCAAAAAACAGATTTTGGTCTATTCCTTAGTGGATTCCGATACCAACCGTGATAATAAAATTGATGTGAATGATATCAAATCGCTTTACATCAGTAATTTCAACGGAACGGGTTTTACTAAACTTTCCGATGATTTACAGGAATTATTAGACTGGAATGTAGTGGAAGCGCAGAACCGGGTATATTTCAGAACCATTGAGGATAATAATAAGAACGGCGCGTTTGATAAAAACGATAAAGTGCATTATCATTTCGTAAACCTTCTTTCAAAAGATTGGTCGGGAGAAGAATACCAGCCGATTAAATAAAATAAAAATAAAAAACGAACTCCAAAAAGGGTTCGTTTTTTTATATCAGAATATCACTTTCCAAATCAGATTTTTCAATTTCAAAGTCGAAACCGATTTTGGATACCACTTCGATAACTAAACGTTTGTACCAGTTTTCGCTTTTGGGGTGAATGTAGATTTTCTCAATCAGCTTATCTATATCGACGTTGATTTTTAGTCCGTCGTTAATACTAAGGCACTTGGAAGTAACGTCGGAAATCACGCGAATTTCATTCTCATACTGGAAACTCTTGCGCTTAAACAGGAAAGGGAAAAAAGCATCATCAAAAGGGATGAGCTCTTTTTTGTAATCGATATAATTCACCTCGCCAATGTATTGCTCAAAATTTCGTTCCAGAGCCAGTGCTTCTTTTAATCTTCCAATGGTAGACTGAATCGCAAGACCTTCGTTGTTTTTAGTGAAAATCTGCCACATGGCAAAGCTTTCATACATATTGGTATGCCAACTGCTGATGACTACATTCTCCCGATGCGTTTTGTAATAATCGAGAAACTTAGGATTGTTTTCAGAAATCTTTTTGATCTCTTCAAATGTAGGTTCGCTGAAAGTGCCTTCGTATTGGTCTTCAAATTTATCGGAACGCGACATAAACATCTTACCCGAAATCAGGATGTCGAGAAACTTAGATAAATCCATGTATTTCCAAATAATCGTATCCGGGTTTTCTGGGAGATTGATATTTGGATTGTTTACGTACATAAAGAATTAAGAATTAAGAATTAAGAATTAAGAATTAAGAATTAAGAATTAAGAAT
>NZ_CAMLMK010000005.1 GCF_946481155.1 uncultured Flavobacterium sp. | reverse complement strand
TTAGTTATCCGACTGGTGCCATTCGGCGAAGGACGTTTCTGTTTCCTGGAGTTTTCTTTTCCTAGAAGCACGTCTGCTTTTGGATAATTCTCTTCGGAAGAAAGTTACTGGCTTTTTTATCATCTGTAATTTTAATCGCTCTCATTTCCCTATTGTTTTAAGTAGACGTAGCTTTCATCCCTTTTGAATTCAAATCATTCAAACTTTATATTCACTGGCTCTTAAAACTGTAAGGCAGGGTTTTGATTTAGATTTTATATTTTCAACAAGCGATTCAAGGATGCTATTAAAACAATAGAAGGCATTATATTGAAATCAGCAACAAAGGCCGTTAAACAAAAATAAAGGCCATAAATCGCTTTAAAATGATTTTTCAAAATAAGTTTCCTTTAGCCATTAATAAAAAAACCCCGTATGATTATCACACGGGGTTTTAATTTACTATTTTGATGAAGATTACCCTCCAATAATTTTTACGTTATCAACTTCCCACGTAGCTGCAGCGGCCGTTGTTGAAGTATATTTGTAACCAATATAAATCGTATTGCCTATATATGGAGCTAAGTCTATCGCTCCAGAAGAAGTCCAAACAAAATTACCGCCTGTTGGAGAAAGTGTTGCGCTTACAGGAGTCCAAGTAGCTGCAGACGGATTGCCTGAGCCTGAGTAATTAGTAGAAATGTACACTTGCAATGCATTCCCTGCAAATTTGGTTGCCGTATCAAAAGTTAACGTAGCCGAAGTAACGCTTGATAAGTTGATTGCAGGAGAAATTAACCAATCTTCGTTGTTTTGGTTTCCGCTTGCATAACCACTCATCTTAGCACAAGGCACTGGGTTACCAAAAGCACTTTCCAATGTCCAGACTTGCGCTCCGGTTACACTGAATTTAGTCCAATTAGGGAAAGTAGAGCTGAACGTTTCCTCAAAAAGAGGCACAATACGCGAGTTAGTTAGTTTCACATCATTTAAAGTTCTTACCATGAACTGGAAATCACTTCCGAATTTAGTCAAAACACCTCTGATTTTTCCATTTTCCGACGGAATATAATCTTGTGCAAACGTTGCAAATTCACTAACTCTTACGATAATCTTATTTCCTGCTGCATCCGTAATCAAATGGTTCGTTGCACCACCAAGGTTGTTAACCGTCGGGTCGAAATATTTTTTACCCAATGAAGCATCAGTAAACTGAACCGCATCAAACTCAATTAACATGTTAAGATTCTGATTGTTTTTTGCCTGAGTAATCGTTAAATGCTTAACAATTTCATCTTCATTCACATCTTCGCATGAACGCTTGATTACATTCTGATACTCAACGCCTGAAATTCTTCCCACTTCATCATCCAAAGCATTCTCAGGAGTTCCGTTGTTGTATAAAGATCCGATTACAGTTGAGCTGTTTTCCGTTACAAAATAACGGTCTTTCATGTTTACGTACACTTTTCTTCCCGGCTCGAATTTGGTATACAAATTATAAGCATCTACGGGCATGCTGAAACCTACGGTACCGTCCACGGAAACCATTGAGATGGATTTGTAAAAGTTTCCGCCTTCATCACTTGAAGTCACATACGCTTCAATGATATCCTCATCGGTATACTGCTGATAAGTAGTCGTAGAAAGTGCGGTGATGTCCTGAACTTGTTTAGTAACCGTCAGGGTAGTACACAGTTCTGATAAATTATCAGGAGTGTTGTAATCGTCTCCATTAACACAACCACTCATAGTAGCTGCCAATAAAGGGAGGATTAGTAAGCCTTTTATATTTATTTGTTTCATAACCAATTAATTTAGAGAATAAACATTTATCTTATCCACCTGGAACAAACCATCAAGAGTCGTGCCGTTTCCAGTCACTCTAAAAGCAATATGAATCGTTCCATTATAGGAGGACAAATCGATAGTGCCTGATGGGATATAGAGGTAGCTATTTGTCGTGTTATCTGCAACTGTAGCGTCCAATAGCGTCCAAGTAGCCGCTAAGACATTCGTGCCGTCAAAATCTGTAGAGACAAGGACTTCCAATTTATTATCAGGGTTGTCGACGAAATTGGAAGCTGATGAAAAGGTTAAAACCTCATTCTCAGTATTGTCCATGTTGATTCCTGGCGTAATGGCCCATCCAATATTGGAAGCCTGACCGCTGTTGAAAGAACTAAATTGAATATAACCATCGTCGTTAAAATCTCTTTCAATCCAAAGTTTTGTTCCCGTTTCTGCAAAATTCGTCCAGCCTTGAAAATCGAATACCTGGTCGTAATCAATTTCTGGTTCAGGGAAATCTTCCGTAAACAATACCGGTTTTACCGGCGGAATATCGTAGTCATCTTCATTTACACAGCTAGACGTTAATCCGGCAGTTAATGATAAGATGAAAAAAGATTTAAATATATTTTTCATAGTGTTTTCGATTAGAAGTTAATGTAGAAGTTAACAAAAAATGTTCTTCCGTAACCGTAGAAATATTTAGGGCCGAATGAAGGCGTGCCGTTTACAAGATCCTGAGTCAGGTTAGGGTAAGTAGCTTTTCTTGACTGCTCAAAACCTCCCGTTTTGTATTCAATGTCAAAAACGTTATTTACAGAGGCAAAGAAACCAACGGTGCTTCTTGTTTTACTGTCAATCATCCAGGATTTACCACCTGTTAAATTTACTAAAGTAAAGGTATCGAATTTCTCTTGTTTAAGCAATGCTCTAACGTTATCCTCAGTAGCGCCAGGATAAGAAGCGCCTGTGGTAGGATCGATAGAGAAATTCTCCGTTCTCATGATGCTGGACACATCAAGGTAATTGTCAGCTAGGTAGTTTACGTTGGCGCCAACGAACCAGAATTTAGGATCGCGGTATTCCAAACCGAAGGAATAAGCCTGTTGCGGCATACCCGGCTGTCTGTAATTTTTAAGGTAGGTTTTGCCAAAGTCCACTACAGGGTAAGGGTTATTAGTTGAAGCCAAAGCATCATCATTCACTTTTAAATTCGGATTGTTCGAATAGATGTACTGACCGTAAGAAGCAGCTGCAGTAGCTTTAATCGTAGAAGTGATCTGGTATTCAATACCTAACTCAGCACCGATGTTTCTTTTGTCGATTCCGGTAACCAATTCACTGATGAAAGCATCTTCATTACCTACAGAATCATCATCACTGTCTGAAATGCCTTCTCCGTAGAAGAATGACAATTCTGTTGAGTTCTGGATTTTGGCAATAAATCCGGTTAAACGCGCTTTTAATTTCGGCATTCTCAAGATGTAACTTGCATCTGCACTGAAAATTCTCTCGCTGTCTAAATCCGGTGTGATATTATTGTTTATACGCGCATTGGCAAAAGTATTTCTCAAGCTTGGCGCTTTAGTCATGTAAGCTCCGTTGAAATTCAACAAATGCGAACCTGTAATTTTATAGGTTAAACCACCTTTGAAACCGAAGTTTTCAAAAACTGGCTTCTCGCTTTTTCCAAAAGAGTTGTTAGCGTAGATTCCGTTTCGGTATAAACCTTCTCTTTGGTATTCCGATCGTGAGAACGATTGAGCCAGGTAGAAATCCGCTTTTTTGTAAGTGAATTTGAACTGGGTAAACGCGTCAAATACTAGGGCATTTAAGTTGTAGTTATACCCGAAAGTATCGCCTTCGCCCACTTGTCTGTTAGGATTATTCAAATCCGACTGAGTAGCGTCACCGGCGTAGAAAGGATCAATGTCGTTAAAATACTGACCTCCTAATAAATCCAATAAATTCTGGAAGTTGTGTGATTTCAGTTTTCTGAAAGTAGCTCCTGCATTTAGGTTGATGTTATCGCTTAACTGTGACGTCAGGATAGAATTAGCTGAAATTTGCGTGTCATCCGTACGGTCTTCATAAAGAACATAAGCACTGTTACCACCTGCAGTATTCTGGTTTGCAATATACATAGCGTTCCAGTCGATCTGGCTGTTTCCTAAGAAATAGTTTCTTGCGTTTTCCGCCTGAACATAATCTGGCTGCCATTCGCCGCCTGAAGTATGGTAGTTCAAATAATAACTTGGTAAGTTTCTGTAATACGTAGGATCCGGGCTGTTAGCCAATTGGTAATCCAATCTTGAGTTTCCAACAGAACCTGTCTGATAGGCTACATTGGTATTCAAAGTGTTTTTAGCATTGATTTTCCAAAAATGGCTTAACATCATGATAGGCTCCTGAATGTCTTTGTCACGGGAGTTTCTTTTCTTCCCGTCTTGCCATCCCCAGTACGAGTTGTACTTAATACCCATTAAGTCATTAACTTCTTTGGTATTTGGAGATGTTTTTCCTCTGCTGTTCTGAGCGTAAATTGAGGTGAAGTTCAAACTGTGTTTGTCGTTAAAGCGTTTTTCAACACTTGCGAAAATCGAATTAGCGCCGTAATCAGTGCCTTCGAAGTATCCTTCTTCAGCCCATCTTCTTGAAGCGGAAACGACAAATGCCCATCCGTTCTTATTCATTCCGGAAGCGTGGGTTCCCATAGCTCTCCAGCTGTAATTCGTATTGGTTCCGGAGAACGAAACGCGGTTGCCCGGTCTGTAGAAAGAAGCTCTGGTATTGATTTCCTGAGTTCCTAAAATTCCTCCGAAAGTATAATCAGAAGGGGCAGAACCCATAGTGAATTCCTGGTTTCTGGTAGCATCGTTTAATCCGCCCCAGTTGCTCCATTGCGGTCTTCCGTCATACAACTTGTTCATTACAATACCATTGATCATGGTCGTTCCGTACTCATTGTCCAAACCTCTGATTCTGAAACGCGATTGCCCCCAGTTAAAAGCCGCAGCTTGCTGGTAAGCATCTCTCGAAGCCTGTAAAAGACCTGATGTGCTTTCAGAACCACTGTTGTCGTCACCTAAGTCATTTTCGGTGATGGTTACCAGAGACAATTGCTGCTCTGAAGTAACGTCTTCTTCTAAAACGACAACACCCAAATCAAGGGTTTCGCCTTTTTTAATTTCAATTGCAAAAGTTTGAGAAGTATACCCCGGACTGCTGATTTGCAATGCCTGATTTCCTTCGGTTACAACCGGAAAAGTAAATACACCATCAAAATTGGTTAAGGCCGATTGGTTCGTACTTTGAATAGTTGCAACAACATTCTGTAATGGTTTCTGAGTTTTTGAATCCACAACTTTTCCTTTCAGGGAAGGATTTTGTTGTGCCCAACCAAAAACGACTTGCATTACAAGTAAAGTAAAAATTACAAGTTTTTTCATAAATAAAATTAAAGTTAATCCCCTGTTTTTTAAATAATAAGAAGCAAAGGGGGGCAAATTTACGCGTTTTAAAATAACTTACAATGCTCTTGTTGGATATTTTTGTCAAAACTTAAACTTAAGTTAATCTTAAAATTTTGGAACGCCCCAGATGATGGAAATTCAAGAAAATGTAAATTATTGATTTTCAGACATTTATTTATTTTTGAAATTTGAATTTTTGTCGAAATTATCTATTAAAAATTTATTAACTAAATAAAAGTAAACAATTTAGATTATTATTTTACATTTGCTTCCCCAAATAAAAAAGCAAGCGGCGCTAATTACTTTTGGCGTAATATTTGTATTATGAGTGAGATGTAAGTCGCTAAGGGACTGATAAATAAAAAATTGTGCTTTAATAAAAAAGATAATTATACTTATGAGAAATAGAATTATTATTTTGTCTGTTTTGTTGTTTTCCGGACTGTCGGTTATGGCCCAGCAGAAGAAATTTGCTGTACATACGGTAGCCTTTTACAATTTTGAGAACCTTTTTGACACCATCAATCAGGCAAATAATGATGAGGAATGGTTGCCAGGCGGTGCTCAAAACTGGACCGGTGAGAAATACAAGCAAAAATTAGAGAACCTGAGTAGGGTTTTGGCTGAAATCGGTACAGGAGAACATCAGAATGAATCACCAGTATTAATCGGAGGTAGTGAGATTGAAAACAGAGGCGTGCTGGAAGATTTGGTAAAACAGCCTAAATTAATTAATAAAGAGTACGGTATTGTACATTTCGACTCCCCGGACAAACGTGGTATCGACGTAGCGTTGTTATACAAAAAGAAACATTTTCAGCCACTGAGCTATAAAAATGTCCCTCTAATGATTTATGAAAAAGAATCAGGAAAGAAAGATAAAAAAGAAAGCGACGAGAAAACGGATGACAACACCTCAGTAGACCAAAAAACCAAAAGAATCTATACTCGTGACCAGTTATTGGTTACAGGTTTATTAGATGGTGAAGAAATTAACGTTATTGTGTGCCACTGGCCTTCGCGTTCCGGAGGGGAGAAAAAAAGTGCTCCATACAGAGAAGCGGCAGCGGCATTGACAAAAAAGATAACCGATTCCCTTCAAAAGATCAAACCGGATGCTAAAGTAATTATCCTGGGAGATTTAAATGACGGAAGCTTTAATAAGAGTGTGAAAGTGGAAATCGGTGCCAAAGGCAAAAAACAGGATGTACAGCCGTTAGGGGTATACAATCCGTTTGAAAGCATGGCCAACAAAGGCATGGGAACCATCGGATACCGTGATGCCTGGGATATTTTCGATATCATTATGGTGACCGAGCCGTTAATCAGAAACGATTACTCATCTTGGCGCTATTGGAAAGCCGGAATTTACAACAAGCCTTTCCTGATTACCACAACGGGCCAGTATAAAGGATATCCTTTGCGACATACTTTAAATGAAGTAGGTTTCAGTGACCACTTCCCGGTATACATCTACCTGATTAAAGAAGGAAAATAATATTTAAAGGTTGGCGAAAGCTGACCTTTTTTATTTTCGTAAATTAGCGTTGTTAAAAATAACATTATGGCTATTCAAAAACCGTTCAATCTTCATCAGTGGATTGAGGAAAATCGACATTTGCTGAAACCACCTGTAGGCAATAAAAGTATTTACGTGGATGCCCAGGACTATATCGTAATGATTGTGGCCGGACCCAATGCCCGTAAAGACTATCATTACAATGAAACCGAAGAGCTGTTTTATCAGCTGGAAGGGGATATCACGGTGTATGTTCAGGATGAAGGACAAAAAAGAGCCATGCAACTTTCTGCGGGTGACATGTATCTGCATCCGGCCAAAGTGCCGCACTCGCCTGTCCGCTCTGAAGGTTCAATCGGACTGGTAATCGAAAGAAAACGACATGACCTTGGAGCCAAAGACGGTTTGTTATGGTTTTGCGACAATTGCAACCACAAACTCTATGAAGTTTACTTTGAATTGAGTGATATTGAAAACGATTTTCTGCCTCATTTCCAGCATTTTTACAATTCAGAGGAGCTAAGAACATGTTCCGAATGCGGCACCGTGATGGAAACTGACCCGAGATTTATCACAAAATAAATAAATTAAATAAATAATGTAACTTTGCAGAAATTTAAAAACGACTTAAATTAAAATAATGGCAACAGCAGTGGACCAATTCGGTATTCAGGAAGCCTTGGAACAATTAGGCTTAAAAGAAATAAATGAAGGAACTTCTACAGGTTCCAACTGGTTTTCCAACGGAAAAATCATCGAATCGTATTCTCCAGCAACGGGCGAATTGATCGGAAAAGTAAAATCTTCCACTAAAGAAGATTATCAGACAGCCATGAGCGCTGCTGAAGAAGCATTCAAAACATGGCGTTTAATGCCGGCTCCAAAACGTGGCGAAATCGTTCGTCAGATGGGTGAGGAGCTAAGAAAATATAAAGAGCCTCTAGGAAAATTGGTTTCTTTTGAAATGGGGAAAAGCCTTCAGGAAGGTCTTGGTGAAGTTCAGGAAATGATCGACATCTGTGATTTCGCAGTAGGTTTATCACGTCAATTATACGGTTTAACAATGCACTCTGAGCGTCCGATGCACAGAATGTACGAGCAATGGCATCCGTTTGGAGTAGTGGGAATCATCTCTGCGTTCAACTTCCCGGTAGCGGTTTGGTCATGGAACTCTATGTTGGCTTGGATTTGTGGAGACGTTTGTATCTGGAAGCCAAGTTCAAAAACGCCTTTATGTGGTGTAGCTTGTCAAAACATTATCCAATCGGTATTAGAGAGAAACAATCTTCCGGAAGGAATCAGCTGTTTAGTAGTTGGTAACGAATCCGGAGATTTAATCAATAACGACAAACGTATTCCGTTGGTATCGTTCACAGGATCAACAAGAATCGGTCGCCACGTATCACAAGCAGTAGCTTCCCGTTTCGGAAATACTATCCTTGAGTTAGGCGGAAATAATGCTATCATCGTTTCTGAGCATGCAGATTTATCAATGGTATTGGTAGGAGCTGTGTTCGGAGCGGTAGGAACTGCAGGTCAGCGTTGTACTTCAACCCGTCGTTTAATCATCCACGAAAGTGTTTACGATAAGACGTTAGAAGTGTTGAAAAACGCCTACGGCCAATTAAAAATCGGAAACCCGTTAGACGAAAATAACCACGTTGGGCCGCTAATTGATAAAGGCGCTGTGCAGGATTATTTAAATGCCATCGAAAAAGCAAAAGCGGAAGGCGGAAGAGTAATCGTTGAAGGCGGTGTGTTAAGCGGGGAAGGCTACGAAAGCGGATGTTACGTTAAACCTTGTATCATCGAGGCGAAAAACGAATTCGAAATCGTTCAGCACGAAACGTTTGCTCCGGTATTGTATGTAATGAAATACAGCAAAATCGAAGAGGCAATCGCTATGCAAAATGGTGTTCCTCAAGGATTATCATCATCGATCTTTACCAACAGCATGAGAGAAATGGAATTGTTCCTTTCAGCTGCAGGTTCAGACTGTGGTATCGCTAACGTAAACATCGGAACTTCCGGTGCGGAAATCGGTGGTGCATTCGGTGGTGAGAAAGAAACAGGTGGTGGCCGTGAGTCAGGTTCTGATGCATGGAAAGCCTACATGAGAAGACAAACCAACACAATCAACTACGGTACGGATCTTCCGTTAGCGCAGGGTATTCAGTTTGCTTTCTAATCGAATCAAACATAAATAAACAGAAACCGGCTTTTATAAGTCGGTTTTTTTATGCAATTTTATATAGAATTTAAAAGACGCAAGCCATGAAAAAGTTAGTGATGTTGTTGTGTGTGATGCCTTTGCTGATGGCAGGCCATTGCAGTCATGACGACGATGTGAACTGCACTTTGGAAGCGCGCGCAGGACTTAATATAACCGTTAAAGATGCCATCACCCAAGCGGTTTTGACAGAGGCTGTCACTGTTCAGGCTGCTGAAGGCGCTTACGTTGAAACACTTGAGGATATAAGCGGATCCGGTGTTTTTTCCGGAGCATGGGAAAGGGAAGGGAGTTATGTTGTCACGGTTTCCAAAGAAGGCTATCAAACCTATGTTTCAGAAACCATTGTAGTTGATGCGGATGCTTGTCATGTCATTCCGGAAAGCAGGACAATTTTACTTACAGTGCAATAAAAAGAAATCCGACTCGTTTTGAATCGGATTTCTTTTTGTTATGCGTTCCTTGAAATAGCGTTATTTCGTCTTTTTCACGTACTGGGTCAAAATCACGATGTGCTGCCCTTCCACGCGGCCTTCAATCTGTTCGGCATTGTCCCAAACTACCTTAATATTGTGAACCGCCGCACCGCGTTTTGCCGTAAAATTAGCGCCTTTCACATCTAGATCTTTGATCAGAACCACAGAGTCACCATCCTGAAGGATATTGCCATTGGAATCCTTGTGAACGATTTTACCTTCGTCCTCATCGCCTTCTCCTGTTGCTTTTGCCCATTCCAGAGCTTCTTCGTCAAGATACATCATCTCTAACAAGTCGTTCTTTTTTAAACGGGTAAGCATACGCCAGGAAACAATCTGAACCGGTAAATGCTCGCTCCACATGCTGTCGGAAAGACAATGCCAGTGGTTGGCATCGGTGGTATCCGGGTTTTCGATTTGTCCCACACAGGTTTTACAGGCTAAAATGCTGTCGTCTAAAGTATCTTTAGAGTCTGGGGGAATATTGTATACGGTTAAATCATGCGGGTTGCCGCACAATTCGCATTTAGAATCGCTTCTGTCTTTTAATTTTTTTTCTATTACGCTCATAAAATTGGTTTGCTGTTTAAAATCGGTACCCAAGGCTTAAACCGGCATTCACTTCCACTGCCCAAAAGCGGTCGTTCACTTCTTCGCTGAAATTTCTGCTGATATTGGCATACGGGGCAAAGGCAAAACGATCGTTCCAGATCCATTTATACCCCATGCCTGCTCCTAAAATAAAGCTGTCCAAGTCGGTTTTTTTCGTATATTCCAATTGGGTTACTTCATCTGTTTCCGTCTCTTCGAAATCACCGAAACGGTATTTTATCATTGGAGAAATGTAATAACCGGAACTGCTGGGGCCAAAGTAAAAATTGGCGTTCACCGCAAAACTATTGGTGTTGAATTTATATCCTTTATCGTCTAATTCGGGCCAATAGGAATAGCGGTCGTTGATCAGCAATTCGCCGCCTACGGAAAACCCGTCTTCGATGAAATGCTCATAGCCCACTTCCACCGACTGGATCACGATGGTGTTTAGGAAGTTCAGTTTCACTTCGTTTTTACTTTGTGCGTTGGTCGCAAAGAACCCTCCGAATAGTAGGGAATAGATTGCAATATGTTTTTTCATTGCCGAATGTTTTTGCAAATATACCGATTAATTCCGACCTTGTTCATGAGGATACAATTCGTGCAGGGGTTCGCTTTGCCAGAATTCCTTTGTGTCAACATCCATAATCGTCAGACGTCCTTTGAAAGCAGCACCGGTATCGATATTCCAGACATTGGCGCTGTTCACAGGTGTAGAATAGCCGATGCGGGTTACCGGAGTATGACCGATAAAGATCTCCTCATACAAAGCCAGTCGTTTAGGATAATATAAATCTTTTCTGGAAAGTGTCTTGTCCATAGCTAAAGCGGCTTCCCACAAGGTTCTGTCCCAGCAAAACATCCCCCGGAAAAATTCGTATTCAACTCCTTTTTGATTGGTAAAACCGGCATGGACAAATAAACGGTTGCGTTCATCCCAATGATAATCCTGAAGTTGGGAAAGAAAGTTTATGTGGGTTGCTTTCTTCAGATCGTCAATTTGCTGGTACGCATCTACGGTAGATTGCCCGCCATGGCGACGCCATTCCTCGTTATCCGCGCCTTCTGCAAGCCATTGCAACACCATTTCCTCGTGGTTTCCCCGAATGAAAATGCAGTTGTGTGTCTTGTCCAGAGTAGTAAGGTAGTCAAGAACAAAAGGAGTGTCACTCCAGCCGTCGACAAAATCCCCCAGAAAGATAAGAATGTCTTCGGGAGTTGCTTTGGCCCTGTCTAAAACCTGCTCCAAAGCTTTTAAACCGCCGTGTATGTCGCCTATAACCAAAGTTCTGCTCATTGCCTATTCCGAATTTTAGTTCAAATTTCCTAAAAACTATCGGGATAATCAAAACTTATGGAAGGGAATTAAACAATTAACATTTTTTGCAAAAAAGCCACAACAAAACTCTTGATTATCAGAGTATTTTTGATATAGATGTTATCAATTACCGAAAAAACAACTAAAAAGAGAAAATTATGAAAACTATTATAACCTTACTAGCGGTTTCAATGGGACTGTTTTTATTCGAGTCCTGTTCTACAGACGATCTTGAAGCACCAGTGCGTCAGGAGAATGTAACCAACCAATATAATGATGAGATGATGATGATGAGAGATACTATCTCCAGAGAAGAGACGGTAATCGACCCACCTAATACTCCTCCTGTAAAACCCTGATAAATGTTTTGTTTAACGAACGCATTGCAGTAAATTAGCGCAATCATAAAGAACTACTTTGGGAAAAATTGCACGCCTTTTACTTGTTTTTTTGCTGTTTCAGGGATGTGTTAAAAAAACAGAAAATTATCTTTCTAAATCGGAGAAGACGGAAATCGACTCACTTTTGGAGAAAGCAAATGATTTTGGCCTGTCCAAAAGCACACGGCTTTATAATGTCAACAAGGCCTATTCGATCTTAAAGCAACGACAGGATTCGGTCTCGATTAACTACCTGTTTAAAGTGGCCGACCGCTTTTATAATGCGCAGGAATACAAGGAATTCGTTAAGGTCTCCAGAAATATATTGAGAGAATCCAGCGAAAAGAATGATTCTCTCAATATGGCGAAGTCCTTAAATTACATCGCCGATTACCATTATATCACCTTTAAGAACGACAGTGCCTACAGCTATTATACAAAGGCAGAAACGCTTTACAGGCAGCTGGGTAAGAACGAGTTCAGCAACTGGATCGCATTTTACAAGGCAAGCATTCTGTTGTATGAGAAAAACTTTTCGCAAGCCGAGACGGACATCATCCGGATTTTAAAAAGAGCGGATCTTGAGAAAGACCAGAGGTTGATTTACGAATGTTATCTGACGCTCGGCAAGACTTCGAGAGGGATGAATAACAATCTGACCGCTATAGAATATTATGAAAAAGCGTTTAAGCAGGCGGCTAATCTGAATACGGATCCGCAATTCAACCTGCTGAAAGCGCAGCCGCTTAATTTTATAGCGATAGTCTTATTGGAAGAGGGCGAGTTTTTAAAAGCACGCCAATATTGTGAAGAAGCCTTGAGTTTTGCGGATTTCAAGAAAAACAATCCGTTAAATTATTGCTATCTGGTCAATACGATGGCGTATTCCAGGTTTAAGTTGGGCGATGACCGGTCGTATGCATTGCTTAAGGAAACGCTCAACATTGGGGACAGCCTGCAAAGCGTGCCAATTCAGCTGACTTCGAATTTGTATCTTTCGGAGTACCATTTGGCGAAAAAAGATACGATGCTGGCAAAAATGCATTGCGAGGTGGCCAAAAATATTGCTATAAGGAACGATGTTTTTGAAGACGAGCTCAAGGCGTTGGAATTGCTGGCTAAAATTGACCCTAAAAATGATACAGAGTACAATAAAAGATATATAACGCTTAGTGACAGCCTTCAGAATGTAGAACGCGCAACCCGTAACAAGTTTGCCCGAATCGAGTTTGAAACCGATGAAATTACGAGTCAGAAGAATTTCGCTGAAGCGGAAAAAGAGCGAATATCGGCACAACGATGGCTGATTTTGGGATTGGGTCTTTTCTTTATTCTTGCATTGATCCTGCTCTATATTACCAAGGTGCAGCGTTCGAGGAATAAGGAATTGAAGTACATTCAGAAACAACAGAAGGCGAACGAGGAAATATACCGTTTAATGCTTGATCAGCAACAGAAGATCGAAGAAGGGAAGCAAATCGAAAAACGAAGGATCTCCAAGGAACTTCACGACGGGGTAATGGGGAAACTGACGGCCATCCGACTGAATCTTTTTGTCCTTACTAAACGAAACGACGAAGAAACCATTGCCAAATGCGTGACGCACGTAAATGAGATTCAGAATATTGAAAAGGAAATCCGTAAGATTTCCCACGACCTGAACCAGAACCTTTTTGCGGATGTATCCGATTTCAGCCTGATGGTCAACAACCTGATGGAAGGTATAAAGGAGCATTCCGATATCAATTTTAAATTGGTGACAGATGAGAAGATTGACTGGAAGATGGTAAGCAGTTCGATCAAAATGCAGGTGTACCGAATCCTTCAGGAAGCGTTGCACAACATTGAGAAATATGCCATGGCGAAGAATGTGAGCATCAGCATGATTGAAAAGGAGGACAACCTGATTGTTTCAGTGACCGATGATGGAGTCGGCTTTGACACCAATACGATCAAAAGCGGAATCGGGCATAAGAATATGAGAGAAAGAGCCGTCGAAATCAATGCGGAACTCACAATTTCATCTAAAAATGGGAAAGGGACCAAAATTAATTTGATAATCCCAACATAGTTTTATAAATTCACTAAATATTAAAAATTTTAGGAAAATGGCTGTTAAAATACTTTTGGTAGATGATCATCCTTCTCAGATCCTGGGCTATAAAACTATTTTGGCCTATAATAACATGGGGCTTGAGATCGAAACTACCGAGTGTTATAACTGCAAAGACGCTTTTGCAATCATCACCAATGAGACCAATAAGGTCGATTTTGATGTCGTGTTTTTAGATTTAAGCATGCCCCCGTACGAAGAAGAAGGGATTTATTCCGGAGAAGACCTGGCCGTTTTGGTTCGGGAACACCATCCGAATGCCAAAATCGTAATCCTTACTTCCCATGCCGAAGCTTTTGTAATCTATGATATCGTAAAAAGAGTCAATCCAAATGGTATCCTTATAAAGAGTGATTTCAGTGCGGAAGAACTTTTACTTGCTTTCGATGAGCAAATGAACAATAGAACTTACTACAGCTCGACGGTTAATGCTTCCGTTAAAGAACTGCTTTCCAGAGAAGATTATCTTGATGGCATCAACAGACAAATTATCACATTAATTTCCAAAGGCTTTAAGACCAAAACGATAGCCGGAGAAATCAATCTTACCGAAAGCGCTATCGAAAAACGCAAAGCCAAGATTAAAGACTATTTCTGCATCGACAAAGGCAACGATGAAGACATCATCAAGGAGGCCAGAAAGTTAGGGTATATTTAACTTTAACAATAATTGAGGAAAAACCTCACAGTTTTAATCTGCCACAAGACTACTTTTACATAGAAGATTTTCCTTCGGATTTTTAGCCCGAAGATTGAAGAAAATGATGTTTAATCCCAATTGAATTCCTGTCAATTGAAAAGTAAAAATAGTATGAAAAATTTCAATTTAGTAAAGCAATCCGCCAATACAATGCTTATTCAGATAGAAACTGCCAAGCTTTCGGTGGAAGAACAGTACTTTTATTTTGGAAAGGAATATTCTAAAATTTCACCCAGCGAAACCCTTGAATTTATTCAGGAGGAAGATTTCGTTTTCGATATGGATTTATTGCTTTATCTTGGTTTAGATACCCAGTTCCATTTGCTTAAAAAGGGTAGCTATCCTTTGGCATTTGTTGACGATAAAGTAGTGATTACGCTTGAATTATCTGAAAACAGGCAGGCGAGTTAATTTCAAAATACGACACACAATACGATGATTAAAGTAGCGTTGGCTTTTGCCATTTTCGTTTTTGGAATAGTAATCAAGCACTTCAAAAGCTAATTGTATTTTACCTTGCGCAGGATACGCATCACTTCCTTGAAAGAAAGATAGAGTAACGGCTTAGGGTAGTTTTTTAAATAGGGCTTAGCGTCAATTAGCTTTTGTTTTGCTTCTTCAAACCCATTCAGGTAGCAAATCATCAGCGTAGAAGGCAGATTCAGTAAATCCTTATCTTCCCTTTCCGATACACTCAGTCCTTTTTGCAGTTTACCAATTAAAGCAAGATTGGAATTATAGATGTGATACAGCATTTTCCGATTGTATTCCGGAGGATCAAACAGCATTTCCGTTTCCATTTTATAATAGCCATTATCATAGAAATGGATAGTTACTTTCTCCAGCGGGTAGTAACTCGTTTTGTCGTTAAGCCCCATGGGCACATATTCGGTAATGGAAAAAGTACGGTCGTCATAAGCAATGGTCACCTCGTCCAAAGCCGAATAAAATAATTTTACCTGCTCGTTAATCAGTTCAATATCCACACGAGAAAAAAAGGTTTTGTCTCTGATTTTTTTCTTATTCCCAGCCCAGCAAACCACAAATAACTCTTTAAAAACATGGTAACGCGGATTCATATCCTTATGCCGGTTATTCATGAAGTCGATTACACCCTCAAGCGTATGTGCAATGCTGTTTCTCGAATTGTTTTCAATACTGATAACCGTCTCCACATTTAAGTTCTTCGCTTTGATGGAACTTGGCACCTCGCTGCTGTTTTCAATAGGCATCGTACTGCTCCCGCGTCGGAGAAAAATGGTCTTCGCAAGAATGGTATGGATATTCTTTTTAAAGAAAGAAATCTTATTATTCGGTTTTATGGTCACCAGCCCGACAACCTTGTCTTTTGGCAGGTGCGGAAACGGTACATTCTCATATTGAATCTTCGGAGGATTCTCCAGGAAAGCATTTACCAAATTCTGGATACGGCTATCGTCAAAGAAATCATCACCCACAATCTCATTGTCCTGATCTTCCACGCCCACAACGATATAAGAGTTGTTCATCGGATTGGAATTGGAAAGCGCACAAATGTGTTTTATGAATTTCGCCTTACCTTCCTTAGTGTGTAAATTAAGTTGCCGCTTCTTGTCATAAAAGCTGTTCTCATCGTGATGAGCCAACAGGTTTTTAATGAGCAGCCGCTTGTTAATCATCAGAAAATCAATTTGAGATAAAACTTAAAGTTATGATAAAATAGGTTAATGTTTGTTAAAGGTTATATGATGAGCGTTCATTTCACCGTTATCAATTTAGTAATTTTAAAACATTTTACCATGAAAAATCTGAAAAAATATTTGCTAAGCCTTTTGGCAATTGTATCAGTCTCTGCGTTATCCGTTAGTTGTAACGATAGCGATGATTCAGATCAGAATGGAACTTCGCGAGTGGCGGTCCGAATGACTGACGCGCCCGGCGACTACGATGAGGTCAACATAGAAGTCGTCGATGTGATGGTTAAAAGCAGCACCAGTGTTGATGATACCGGTTGGATAAGCATTGGAAATATCAATCCGGGAGTTTACAATTTATTGGATTTAACAGGCGGTATAAATGTTTTATTGGCCGACAATCAGGTAGCTTCAGGATATCTTGGACAAATCCGATTGGTTTTAGGAGATGATAATACCGTAGTCAAAGACGGGGTAACCTATCCTCTGAACACACCAAGCGCACAACAATCCGGACTAAAATTGCAAATCAACCAAACTTTACAGGCCGGAGCAACCTATAACTTCCTGTTAGACTTTGATGTCGAACATTCTGTTGTTGTAGAAGCCGGCGGATCCGGAAATTATAACCTGCATCCGGTAATCAGGGTTACAACACAGGCCACAACAGGAGCTATTACAGGTGTCGTTACACCGATAAATGTTCAGACTTTGGCCTCAGTAGTAGTAAATGGCGTTACGGTTTCGGCCTACACCAACGAACAGGGTGCATTCCAGTTAAGCGGGATTCCTTCCGGAACATATACTGTGACTCTTACTCCTGATGTTACTGCAGGATTAGCTGTTTTAACAATTGAAAATGTAGTGGTCGTGAACGGTCAGGTAACCAATACGGGAACCCTAATCCTTCTCCCGCCGAACCCTTAAGTTAAAGAGAAACAAAAGTTTTATTAAAAGACAGCCAAAACCAAGGCTGTCTTTTATTTTTTAACCAATTATTAACAACAAAGCACTAAATTAATTATCAATTTGCATTGTTAAAATATCTTATTAATTTCACGGCTCAAAAAAATACACAAATGGAAGATTCAACAACTACTCTTGACATTAGAGCAATTAATGAAAAAATAGAAAGAGAAAGTGCTTTTATTGACCTGCTTACAATGGAGATGAATAAGGTAATCGTAGGTCAGAAAATTATGGTTGAACGATTGCTGATCGGGCTTCTGGCTCAGGGACATATCCTGTTGGAAGGTGTGCCCGGATTAGCCAAAACTTTAGCCATAAACACTTTGTCACAGGCGGTCCACGGCTCATTCAGCAGAATCCAGTTCACTCCGGATTTACTTCCTGCCGATGTAGTGGGAACCATGATCTATAATATGAAAGTAAACGACTTTTCCATTAAGAAAGGTCCCATTTTTGCCAATTTCGTCCTTGCCGATGAGATCAACCGTGCCCCTGCAAAGGTACAATCTGCCTTGCTTGAAGCGATGCAGGAAAAACAGGTGACCATCGGGGATGAAACCTTCAAATTAGACAAGCCGTTCCTGGTAATGGCAACGCAAAATCCGGTAGAACAGGAAGGAACCTACCAATTACCGGAGGCACAGGTAGACCGTTTCATGCTGAAAGTAGTGATCGATTATCCGAAAATGGAAGACGAGCGCATGGTAATCCGTCACAACCTGAACGGCGGCTTTGAAAAAGTGAACCAGGTAGTTTCTTTAGATCAGATCCTGCGCGCACAGGAAGCTGTCCGCGAAGTTTACATGGACGAAAAAATTGAGAAATACATTTTAGATATCGTTTTCGCAACGCGTTATCCAGAAAAATACAAGCTGGCCGATTTAAAACCATTAATCAGTTTCGGAGCTTCGCCGCGAGGAAGCATCAATCTGGCCATGGCAGCAAAATGTTATGCTTTCATCAAACGCCGCGGTTATGTCATCCCGGAAGACGTCCGCGCCGTAGTTCACGATGTATTGCGTCACAGAATCGGAATTACCTATGAGGCCGAAGCCGAAAATGTTACCTCGGTAGACATTATCAATAAAATCGTTAACGAAGTTGAAGTACCTTAATTTCAGATTGCAGTAACCAGATTTAAGTTGGCATTGAAGCCTGAAATCTGCATTCTGCATTCTGCATTCTGAAAAATATGGATACCAAAGAACTACTCAAAAAAGTACGAAAGATTGAAATCAAAACCCGAAGATTGAGCGATCACATCTTTTCGGGAGAATACCATACGTCGTTCAAAGGAAGGGGGATGACCTTTTCAGAAGTGCGCCAATACCAATTTGGTGATGATGTCCGAACCATCGACTGGAATGTAACGGCTCGATACAACGAACCTTATGTAAAGGTTTTCGAGGAAGAACGCGAGCTTACCATGATGCTGATGGTGGACATTTCCGGATCGGAAAGCTTCGGAACGAGAAATCAGCTCAAAAACGAAATCATCACCGAAATTGCCGCAACCATGGCTTTTTCGGCTACCCAAAATAACGATAAGATCGGATTAATATTGTTTTCCGACCAGATCGAATTGTACATCCCGCCTAAAAAAGGCAAATCACACGTACTCCGAATCATCCGCGAACTAATCGAATTCCAGCCGAAAAGCCGTAAAACGGATATCTCGCAGGCACTGAAATTTCTTTCAGGCGTACAGAAAAAGAAAGCCATCGTTTTCGTGATTTCTGATTTCATGTCGGCCGATTACGAGCAAACCTTAAAAATCGCAGGAAAAAAACACGATGTCACGGGCGTTCGCGTCTACGATCACCGCGAGGAAACCATGCCGAACTTAGGAATGGTGCCTATGGAAGATGCAGAAACCGGAGAGATCATGGTGGTAAATACCAATTCGAAAGCGGTTCGTCTGGAATACGAGAAGCATTACAAGGATAATGTGAAGTATTTCAAAGAAACCTTTTCCCGCTGCGGGTCGGGAACCGTAAGCACCCGTGTGGATGAAAGTTACGTGATGAAATTATTAGGCTATTTTAAAGCGAGAACTTAAAAATGAAAAGAAAACTTTACATAGCTCTTTTTCTGTTGATTACCGCTATAGGTTTTGCACAGCAACCTGTGCAGACCAGCGTCGATTCAACAAAGATTAAAATCGGTTCGCAGTTTAACCTTACCTTAAAAGTTAAAGGAACCAAAGAAACCCG
Source organism: uncultured Flavobacterium sp. (assembly GCF_946481155.1). The sequence goes on along the minus strand of NZ_CAMLMK010000005.1, from coordinate 48,187 downwards.
TGTCGCCTTCCCCGAAAGCAAAAGTTTCGGACAACTTGAAGTGCTGGAATCCTATCCGGTAGACACAATTAAGAAAAATGCAGCTTACGAATTCATCAAGAAATACGGATTGACACAGTTTGACTCGGGCCGTTATGTACTGCCGAGAATCCCGGTGTTGATCGGAAACAAGCAGTTTTTATCCGATTCGGCCGTTATCGAAGTGAATAATGTCGTAGTAGATACCCTAAAGCAGAAAATGTATGACATCAAGCCTATTGTTGAGGTCGAGGATTCCTCTTTTGATTTCTGGTGGTATCTAATAGGATTTGTTGTATTGGCAGGACTAGGATTTTTAGGCTATTGGCTATACAAAAAGTACAAAAACCGTCCCAAACAGGAAGAAATCGTTTATGCTTCGCCGATTGAAAAAGCATCAAATCTTCTGCAAAACCTAGAGAAGAAAGCGCTTTTGGAACGAGGAGAAGTCAAAACCTATTATTCCGAAATGACCGATATTACGCGTACTTACATCGAAGAAACCGTGCAGATTCCAGCCATGGAAAGCACGACCGATGAATTATTGGTGGCGATGAAAAAAGCCTCGCTGAAAAAGAAAATGGGTATCCGCCAGGAAACCATGGACGTCTTCGAGAAAATCCTGAAAAACGCCGATCTGGTAAAATTTGCCAAGTCCAAACCTATGGATTTCGAAATTGCCGAAGACCGGAAAAATATAGAGAAAATCATCTTCACCATCGATAAAGCCCTTCCAAAGGAAATTGAAGAAGACGACGAATCGGAATATGCAAAACAGCAGGAAGCGCTTAAACTTAAAAAAGCAAAACAACGCAGAATAATTACAATTGCCGCAGTAGCAATAATTACAGGGCTTACAGCAGGAGGAATTTTCGGAGGCTTATACCTTTTTAGAAATACTACTGAGCAATTGTACGAGACCGATTGGATTACCAGCGAGTATGGAAATCCGGGCGTAACCGTTGCCACTCCGAAAGTATTGCTTCGAAAGGATGAAAAAGACCTTCCGAAAAATGTCATGGCAATGGTAAAAGAAATGCAGGTATTCGAATTCGGAGGTTATTTCGACGATTACTATGTAGCCGTGAGCACTTTGAAATACAAGCAGGAAACAAAAATTGATCTTGATAAAGCTCTGGAAGCAGGTTTGCAGGGCATGGAATCAAAAGGCGCACAGGATATTATCGTTAAAATGGAAGACTTTAATACCGGTGAAGGACTTTCGGGAAGAAAAGCATATGGCACAATGAACATGCTGGACGGCATCACTAAGAAATCGGTTAAGCTGTATTACGAATTTGTGATGTTCAGCCAGGAAGGCGGCTTGCAGCAGGTACTGACGATGTATAAAGAAGGCGATGAATTCGGAAGCAAAATCACCTCGCGAATTTTAGAATCTGTAGAACTAAGAAAAGCCACGCCATGATGAAGAATATCACGTTTGCCGATCCGGAATTCTTTTGGCTGTTTTTGGTTATTCCAATTGCCATAAGCTGGCATGTCTGGAAAAGAAGAGAGCAGTCGGCCACCTTAAAAATAAGTTCCGTAAAAGGATTTAAAACGACGGGATCATTTCTGCCGAAATTAAAACCTTTGTTGTTTGTTATGCGAATGCTGGCATTGAGTGCTTTAATTGGCGCTTTGGCCCGACCGCAATCCACGGATGTAACCAACAAATCGAGAACAACACGAGGAATAGATATTGTTATGGCCATCGATGTTTCCGGAAGTATGCTGGCCAAAGATCTGAAGCCGAACCGTATGGAAGCACTAAAACGTGTTGCTTCCGAGTTTGTCGAGCAACGCCCCAATGACCGAATCGGCTTGGTGGTTTATGCTGCGGAAAGCTATACCAAAACACCTGTCACGAGCGATAAAGCTGTAGTTTTGGATGCTTTGGAAAGCGTGAAATACGACAATGTGCTTCAGGACGGAACAGGAATAGGTGTAGGTTTAGCCACTGCCGTGAACCGATTGAAAGACAGCAAAGCCAAGAGTAAAGTCATCATCCTTCTAACCGACGGTGTGAACAATTCCGGGTTTATCGATCCGAGAATGGCATCTGAAATAGCAAAAGAATATGGTATTAAAGTGTATACAATAGGTATCGGAACCAACGGAATGGCCGAGTTCCCTTATTCAATTGCACCCAACGGACAGTTTTTGTTCCGCATGATGAAAGTGGAAATCGACGAGAAACTGATGAAGGAAATCGCGATGATGACCGACGGGAAATATTTCCGCGCCACCAGTAATAAAAGCTTGGAAAATATTTACAGCGAAATCAATAAACTGGAAACCACCGAAGTGCAGGAACAGCGTTTTTACAATTACGATGAGAAATACAGACTGTTTGGATTTATCGCCCTTGGATTGCTGTGTGCAGAAGTACTATTGCGAAAAACCATATTTAGAAGCTTTATTTAAGTGATTATGGAAAATTTTGAATTTGACGAACCAAAATATTTTTACCTGTTGGCCATCCTTCCGGTGGTGCTGTTGCTTTTCTTTGTCAATCTGTATTGGCAGCGCAAAAAGCAGAGGGAATTTGGCGACTTAGAGCTGCTGAAGAAATTAAGTCCGGAAAAATCAATATTCAAACCGGGTTTAAAACTGGTTATGATGTTGTTAGGGCTTACGGCCCTGATTCTTGCTTTGGTTAATCCGAAAATCGGAACCAAGATGGAAACGGTGAAGCGCCAGGGGGTAGACATCGTTTTCGCGGTCGACATTTCCAAAAGTATGCTGGCCGAAGACATCGCGCCAAACCGACTGGAGAAAAGCAAACAAATAGTATCCCAAATTATCAACCAACTGGGAAGCGACCGAATTGGAATTGTTGGCTATGCCGGAAGCGCTTACCCCGTATTGCCGATTACGACGGATTACAGCGTTGCGAAAATGTACCTGCAGAGCATGAATACCGATATGGTATCCTCACAGGGAACGGCTTTGGGAGAGGCGTTGAAAATGGCCAGCTCCTATTTTGACGATCCGCAAACCAGCAAGTTAATCATCATGCTTTCTGATGGGGAAGACCATGGTGAGGGCTTTGAGGATGCGTTGGACGAAATTAAAGACCAAAAGATAAAGGTGATTACTATTGGTATCGGGACGGAGAAAGGCGGACCGATTCCGCTACGTCACAACGGCGTTATTGAAAGTTTCAAAAAAGACCAGAACGGAGAAACCGTAATCACAAAATTGTATCCGGAAACCCTGAAGACGATTTCCAAAAACGGTAACGGCAATTATGTTTTCGGCGGAAGTACTAAAGAGGTGCTTGAATTCGTCAAAAACAGCCTGGACAATCTTGAAAAAACGGATTTCGAAAGTCAGCAAATTGCTAATTTTGAATCGCAGTTTCAGTGGTTTTTAGGCCTGGCCCTTTTCTTTCTGCTGTTGGATGTTTTCTTCCTGGAGCGAAAAACAGCCTGGGTTAAAAAATTGAATTTATTTAATGAAAAGCGCAATGAAGGAGATAATTAAATATAGTTTTTTGCTTTTTTCAGCATTGATTTTCGCTCAGGACAAGGATAAAAACCTGCCGAAAGGAAACGATGCGTTCAATGAGAAAAAATACGCGGAAGCGGAAGCAGATTACCGTGTTTCAAAGTTCGGAAATCCGCAAAGAGCAACGACGTCTTATAATTTAGGCAATGCGATTTATCGCCAGAAACAGCCCAGCGAAGCAAAGTATTCCTATGTTGAAGCCATTGAGAATGCAAAAGGGAAACGCCAAAAGCACAAGGCCTATCACAATTTGGGGAATGTGCTGATGATGGAGAAAAATTATCAGGGTGCTGTGGAAGCCTACAAAAATGCGCTTCGAAACAATCCGAAAGACGAGGAAACGCGTTATAATTATGCTTTGGCAAAACAGAAACTAAAAGAAAATCCGCCTAAAAAGGACGACAAGGACAAGGATAAAAATAAAGACCAGAACAAAGACCAGCAACCGAAAGACAACAAAGACCAAAATAAGGACCAGCAGGATAAGAATCAGGACAAAAATAAAGACAAGAAAGACGATCCTAAAAATCCGGAAAACAAAGAAGGCAAAGGCGATGAGGACAAACAGCCTCAAAAACCACAGCCGAGTGGAGCTTCCAAGCAACGTATGGAGAACCTGCTTGATGCCGTAAACAACGAAGAAAAAAAGGTTCAGGAAAAAGTGAAGGGAAGAGAAGTAAAAGGAAGACCAACCCGAAATGAAAAAGACTGGTAAGCTTAAATGATGCACATTAAAATGAAAAAGTATATTTTCTTATTGCTATTAACCGTTCAGGGGATTTTTGCGCAGGTGGAATTCAAAGCCATCGTGAGCAAGAACAACCTGGGAATCAACGAGCGTTTGCGAATTGATTTTACGATGAATGATGATGGTGATAATTTTATCGCGCCTTCATTCGAAAGTTTCCGCATGATAGGAGGCCCGAACCAATCCGTGAATTACTCCTGGGTGAACGGAAAGAAATCATTTGTCAAAACCTACTCGTTTTTTCTGATTCCAACCAAGAAAGGAACATTTGTCATTAAACCCGCATCCATAGAAATTGCGGGCAAAACCTATAAAACCAATCCGGTAAAAGTTACCGTAGGCAATGCCGTGGCACAACCGGCAGATGAACAGGAAGAAGATCCGTTTTCCATAATCTTCGGGAACAGCCGTCAGCGACAACCAAGACAGCCGCAGCAACCACAAGCGCCACCTTCTTTAAAAGGCGACGGAATTCATTTGGTGGCCGAGATTTCAGACACGAACCCTTATCTGAACGAACCGATAACTGTTGTGTACAAGCTATACGTAAGTCCGTATGTCAGCGTAAGTGATTTCCGCGAAGCCACGAGTCCGAAATACAATAATTTCTGGAGCCAGAATATCGATGTGAAAAATATCGCCGTGCAGCAGGGGAAATACAATGGCGAAGATTATCGCTATGTAGTATTACGAAAAGCAGTTCTGTATCCGCAGAAATCAGGGAAACTGCCCATTGAGCCCCTGACCCTTGACATTACCATGCAGGCGCCTACGGGCCGTCGCGATATTTTTGGCCGAATGGAAATCACCGAAGGAACTAAAAGAGTTTCAGCCGGAGCCAAATCGATAATTGTGAAAGCCCTGCCGGAAGCTGGGAAGCCTGTTGATTTTACCGGAGCAGTTGGCGCATTCGACTTCAAAGTAAAACCATCTAAGACCACTTTAAAATCGGGAGAATCACTTCAATTGACAGTCAGCGTGGCCGGAAAGGGGAATATGAAGCTGTTTACTTTGCCAAAACCGGTTGTTCCAAGTGCTCTTGAAATGTATGATCCGGAACATAAGGAAAGCATAACCACGCCATTGTCGGGCACCCAGGGGACGATTGCTGACATTTATACGATTGTGCCGCAATACAAGGGCAATTATTCTATAAAACCTTTAGTGTTCTCGTATTTCGATCTGAATGCGAAAACTTATAAAACCATTACTTCGGAAGAAATCAGGATCAATGTCTTAGAAGGACCAATGCCAACTGCAGGCGATCCTTCTGCGGCAGGAAACAAGCAAACGATATCGAAAACTGACCAATTTGCTTTCGTTAAGTCCAAAACGGAATTATCGCCAATTAAAAAGCAGGATTTCTTAGGCTCGACCTTATTCTATTCATTGCTGTTTGCGCCTTTCCTAATCATTCCGATTATTGTTATGGCCAGAAAGAAAAAAGAAGCGATCGACAGCGACGTGAAAGGGAATAAAATCCGCCAATCGAACAAACTGGCCAGGAAGTTCCTTTCCGAAGCAAGTAAGCAGCTGGGGAACAAAGCGCCATTTTATGATGCGATGGAGCGTGCGATGCATAATTTCCTTAAGGCAAAACTGCATATTGAGACTTCTGAAATGAGCAAGGAAAACATACAGGAACTATTGCTATCGAAAAAAGCACAGCCGGAAACAGTGGCCGAATTCATGACGGTTATGGACAATTGCGAATTTGCCCGCTATGCGCCTTCCACAGGTGTGGCAATGCAGCAGGATTATGACAGAGCCGTAACAGTAATCTCCGATTTGAGCAAACAGATTTAATTTTAAAACGATGAAGAAGTTATTCTATTTATTTTTATTGGTTTCTCAGGCGTTTTTTGCACAATCTGCTTTCGACAAGGGGAACGAATTGTACAAAAAGGAGAAATATGAAGAAGCGGCAGTGCTGTATGAAGGCATTATAAAATCCGGGCAACATTCCGCGGAAGTATATTTCAACTTGGGGAATACGTACTATAAACTGCACAGAGTAGCGCCGGCAGTATACAACTACGAGAAAGCATTACTGCTAAATCCAAATGATCCGGAAATTAAAACCAATCTGAAATTCGCCCAGAAAATGGCAATCGACGAGATAAAAATCGTTCCGAAAGTAGGCTTCTCCAAGATGATAGACGACGCGTTGGATATTTTTCATTATGATACGTGGGCAGGAATAGCCACAGGATTTTCCGCTTTATTCCTGCTTTTTTTTATAGGGTACTATTTCGGAAGTACTTCTTTCCTGAAACGTATGTTTTTTGTGGCAATGCTTCTTTCGCTGCTGATTATCCTGATCAGTGTTTTTTCAGCGATCACGGAACGCAACAATTACAACAATGAACGTCCTGCCATCGTTTTCGCAGAAGTGGTTTCGGTGAAAAGTGAGCCTAAAACCTCAGCTTCAGAAGCTTTCACATTGCATGAAGGAACGAAGGTTTTTATTTTGGAAACACAGGACAAATGGCGCAAAATTGCCCTTACTGATGAAACCGAAGGCTGGATAGAGAAGGATGCGATTATCGAGCTGAAATAATAATCAGTCTCAGTTCTTAGTTTTATAAAGAAATAAAAATAGCCATTTGACCGCGATTGCACACTGTTTTACTGTGACTGCGACTGTGTTCTTTTCAATTCCTCAAACCAATCCGTCAGTACCGGCAATAATACTTCCGAAGTCTTTAAAATTGGATTGAAAAGCAACGATTTCTTCTGGGTTTCTTTCGAAATCAGCATATTGTCGATATTCACTTTCTGAAAAAGGCTCAGCACAATTCCCAGTAGCAAAGCGGTTTTGATTACTGCAAAAAGTCCGCCACCTAAGGTATTCAGCCAACCGACAAAAGCAAAACCTGCAACTCCGGTCAAGATTTTAGCTAAAAAATGAATGGCAATAACAACCAACAGCAAAGTCAGGACAAAGGCTGTAACCTGTACCGATTTAGGCGACCATGAAACTACGCTTGCCACCGCCGAACGAACGACATAAGAGAACTTAATAGCAACATAAATCCCGATAAACAGCGAAATCAATGAAGCCAATTCGATAAAAAGCCCGTTGCGCAACCCTTTTACTAATCCGAAAACCAAAAATGCCGCCAATACAATGTCAATAAAATCCATAGTTGAAGAAAAAAGAAAATAGATAAGAGAACAAAGATAAGAGAACAAAGGGAAAAGCGATGAGTCAAAAGGGATAAGCAAAGACTTTCCGTTAAAATTTCCAATGTCAGTCTGCAACTTAGTATCTTTGTAAATCAATTTTATGGAAAATGAACTCATAGGTCATAATTCATCACTCATAATTTCAATTCATGTCAAGAGACGAACAATTAAAAACCCGCTGGGAATCAGTGGTCACTATACTTTCCAATCAGTTTGCCGATGGCGATACGCTGGACCTGGACGCGATTATTTATTTAATCGGCCTTCAGGAATTGGGGCAGATCAACCGAAAATTCAAAAAAGACGAAAAGCTGAACCTGATGCACATCGCCATCTGCCGTTTGCTCGAGCCGTACGGTTATTACGAATTCGACTTTTTCGACGAAGACGGCTGGCCTCATTACCACGTAAAAGAGCAATTGCCACCTTTAAAAGCAGGAGAGCAATCGGTGCTGATGAAAGAAGCTATCGTGAATTACTTTCTGGAAAAAGATATTATTAAATAGAGAGCAGATTTCAGGTATCAGAATGCAGTCGGCAGTTTTATGAAGAAGCAGTGAAGTTTCTGCTATCTAATTTCTGAATTTCTGCGGTCTAAATCCTAACTTTTTGCTAAATTTGCAGCCAATTATTGCATGAAGATGACAGACAAGATTAAAGAATACATTGGTGAAGCGCAGGCTTTTACCACCGATAATAAGGATACCCTAGAGGCATTCCGAATCAAATTCCTGGGAAGCAAAGGCTTGCTGAAAGACCTTTTCGCCGAATTCAAAAACGTGCCGAACGACCAGAAAAAAGAATTCGGGCAAGTCATCAATTTGCTTAAAACTACCGCCGAGGACAAAGTGAAAACCATCCTTGACGTATTGGAAAGCAAAGAAGTGGCCGGTGGCGTGTACGGCGATTTGTCAAGGCCGGGCGAACCTTTGATCATCGGGTCGCGTCATCCTATTTCCATCGTAAAAAACCAAATCACGGATATTTTTTCCAACATAGGATTCAACGTTTCCGAAGGTCCGGAAATCGAAGACGACTGGCATAACTTCACCGCATTGAACCTTCCGGAATACCATCCGGCACGTGACATGCAGGATACTTTCTTTATCCAGACTAACCCGGATGTTTTGTTACGCACTCATACATCGTCCGTTCAGGTGCGCTACATGGAAGGCAATAAACCGCCAATCCGGACGATTTCACCGGGACGCGTTTTCCGTAACGAAGCGGTTTCCTCGCGTTCGCATTGTATTTTCCACCAAGTGGAAGGCTTGTACATTGACCAGAATGTTTCTTTCGCCGATCTAAAACAAACGTTATTATATTTCACCAAAGAGATGTTCGGGAAATCGAAAATCCGTCTGCGTCCGTCGTACTTCCCATTCACCGAGCCAAGCGCTGAGGTGGATATTTATTGGGGATTGAAAACAGAAACCGATTACCGCATCACCAAAGGAACCGGCTGGCTGGAAATTATGGGCTGCGGAATGGTCGATCCAAACGTATTGAAAAACTGCGGCATTGACTCCGACAAATACAACGGATTCGCTTTCGGTATGGGTATCGAGCGTATTGCCATGCTGTTATACCAAATCGGCGACATCCGAATGTTCTACGAAAATGACGTTCGTTTCTTAGAGCAATTCAAATCGAGTATATAAATTAGTCGAAAGTCAAAGGTCGTAAAGTCTTAAAGTAATATTTTTAGGGCTTTTGACTTTTGACTTTCAAACTTTTGACTTTTATGCAAAAAGACATTATCATCCCAAAAGTAGAAAATGTATATGTGGCCGCCGTTCAGGAATGGAACGACGATTTCATGGAAAATACCTGGTATGCCTATCTGATCAACGACAGTGAAGTGAAGCTGGAGATGGCGATTATCGTGTCCCGCGCTTATGGCTTAATCGACGGCGAAGAAAGAAAAACCGGTACGTTCCGCCATGCGTTCAAGGAAGTAGAAGCGAATTCGGCCGTGAAAATCGAACTTCTGGAAAACAATGTGCTGCAACTCAACAACGAGTTTTTGCTTACCTTCTTTATTGGGGAGACACTTTACGATAAAAGTTATGTGTTTAGAGCCAATACTATCAATGACCGCGCTTTGACCGACATTCCCGTGATGCACAAAAGAGGGGTCTTGCTGAAGTAATCCTTGACAAAACTACCCGTTTCAGGGAAGTAAATCACAAAATCACCCTGTACTGTTCCTGAAATATTTCCTACTTTAGAGAAATTTTTCAGCACAACAGATAATGAGAAAAACAGCTTTTCTATTTATAGCGGCGTTATTTTCGGTTAGCGCCTTTTCACAAAAAAACAACTTCGCACAATATGTAAACCCATTCGTCGGTACGGGTGGGCACGGACACACATTTCCCGGTGCCACGGTGCCTTTCGGGATGGTACAGCTTTCTCCGGACACCAGAATCGATGGTAGCTGGGACGGTTGCGGCGGATACCATTATTCCGATAATGTGATTTATGGCTTTTCGCATACCCATCTCAATGGGGTAGGCGTTTCCGATTTCGGTGATATTATGCTGATGCCAACTATGGGCGAACCTTCACTGGAAAATAAAACCTATTCTTCTTCTTTTTCCCATGCCAATGAGAAAGCAACCGCTGCTTTTTATAGCGTAAAACTCGATAAACATAACATTGATGTTCGTCTTACGGCTTCAACACGTGTAGGTTTTCACGAATATACCTTCAATCAAAACGGCCAGGCCAATATCATTCTCGATTTAAATCACCGTGACCGTTTGTTGCAGGGTGATGTTCGGATCATAGACAATAAAACTATCGAAATCCTGAGAAGAAGCGAAGCCTGGGCACTTGACCAATACGTTTTCGCCCGAATCGAATTCAGTGCTCCGATGAAAATTACCAAATCAAAAGCCAATGGTAGCACGAAATCCGATTTCTATTACGGAACTGAAGTGGCGCTGAGCTTTTCCAAAGAAGTGAAGAAAGGTGAGAAGATCTTAGTAAAAGTGGCTTTGTCACCAACGGGTTATGAAGGGGCGAAATTAAATATGTCTGAAATCAAACATTGGGATTTCGCAAAAACGAAGAAAGATGCGGAAGCACTTTGGAACAAAGAATTGTCTAAAATTGAAGTGACTTCTGTAGATAAAGAAAAGCTTGCCATTTTCTATACCGCCTTATACCACACGATGATGCAACCGAACATTGCAGAAGACATCGATGGGAAGTACAGAGGCAGGGACAACAAAATCCACATAGCCGACACATTTGATTATTATACAGTGTTCTCGCTTTGGGATACTTTCCGGGGCGCACATCCTTTATACACGTTAATCGATAAAAAACGAACTGCTGATTACATCAATACGTTCTTAAAACAGTACGAACAGGGCGGACGCTTACCGGTTTGGGAATTAGCCTCTAATGAAACGGATTGTATGATTGGCTATCATTCTGTTTCCGTTATGGCTGATGCGATGGTGAAAGGGATTAAAGGATTCGATTATGAAAAAGCCTTTGAAGCCGCTAAGCACAGTGCCATGCTGGATCATTTAGGATTGGATGCTTATAAGAGAAACGGCTTTATTTCCATTGATGATGAACATGAAAGCGTTTCCAAAACCCTTGAGTATGCTTACGACGACTGGTGCATTGCCCAGATGGCGCAAATTCTGAATAAAAAAGACGATTATGCGTATTTCATGAAACGCTCGCAAAGCTGGAAAAACCTTTTCGACTGGGAAACCGGTTTTATGCGTCCTAAGAAAAATGGAGGTTGGGACAAGCCTTTCGACCCAAGAGAAGTGAATAATAATTTTACGGAAGGAAACTCATGGCAATATTCCTTCTTTGTGCTGCAGGATATTCCGGGAATGATTGAAGTCTATGGCGGAAAGGAAAAATTTGAAGCCAAACTGGATGAGATGTTCACGGCCCCTTCTGCTACTACAGGGCGCGAACAGGTAGATATTACTGGTTTAATTGGGCAGTATGCGCACGGAAACGAGCCAAGTCATCACATGGCGTATCTGTACAATTATGTCGGAAAACCTGAGAAAACAAAGGAAAAAATCCGCTATATCTTAAATGAATTTTATAAGAACAGTCCGGATGGTTTAATTGGAAACGAGGATTGCGGACAGATGAGCGCCTGGTATGTGCTGAGTTCGATGGGGATTTACACGGTTACTCCGGGAGGGGGGAATTGGGACACCACAAAACCCTATTTTGAAAAGATTAAATTGAATTTGGATGAGAATAAAGCAAGTCAGAACCTTGTGGAAAATTATTCGGTAAAGACACAAGTGCTTGGTTTGGAAAACGGAAAGGAAAAGCAAACAGTAAACTATCAAAAAATAGTGCCGGTTCCCACAATTGAAGCTGCAAGCAAAGCATTTAAGGATAAGCTTAAAATGCAAATCACCTCCAATGAAAAAGTGAAGTTGTACTATTCGATCAACAATACAAACGATTTTAAGGAATACGTTCAGCCTTTTGAAATAGATAAAACAACAACACTTTTTGCGTACAGTGCTGCCAATGGAGTAAAAAGTAATATTATTTCCGCGACATTCTACAAAAAACCAAACGATTATACCATCGACATCAAATCGAAATATAACGCGCAATACCACGCGGGCGGTCCGGAAGGTTTGCTGGATGGGATTTTAGGTAATGAAAACTGGCGCAAAGGCGATTGGCAGGGCTATCAGGGCCAGGATTTCGAAGCTACGGTCGATTTGAAGAAGGAACAAAAAGTGTCGCAAATTGGCGCACGTTTTCTGCAAGACACCAGAGCCTGGATCATCATGCCTACGAAAGTGGAGTATTATGTTTCAAGGGACAATAAAAATTTCGAGTTAGTCGGAACCTTAATCAACAAGCTGGAAGCAAAAGACTACAATACGAAAATCATAGACTTCGAAGAAAATATAAAGGAAACCAATGCCCGTTACATCAAAGTGAAAGCCTATAACTTCGGCAAACTGCCGGAATGGCATCAGGGTGACGGGTATGATGCTTATATTTTTATCGATGAGATTAACGTGAAATAATAAAACATCAATTTCATAAAAAAGGCTTCGCGAGTTAGATTGCGAAGCCTTTTTTGTTGAGATATCAAAACGATTTAATCCTTAACCGGAAACAGAAGCGACCAAACTACCGCGATAGCCAAAACACCACCTACAATCACTAAAGAAACCGGAGAGGTAATGTGGTAGAAAGGCGCAACGATCATCTTCACGCCGATAAAAGCTAAAATAACGGCCAATCCGTACTTCAAACGGCTGAACATGTGCATGAAGTTGGCCAACAGGAAATAAAGCGCTCTAAGTCCTAAAATCGCAAATATATTCGAAGTATAAAGAATAAACGGATCGTTAGGCGCAATGGCAAAGATTGCCGGGATGCTGTCTACCGCAAAAATTAAGTCGGTGAACTCAATGACAGCTACCACAACCAATAAAGGAGTAGCCATTTTTACGCCATTTTCAACGGTGAAGAATTTTCCGCCATCGTAGTTTTCGCTTACTTTAAAAAAACGATGCACTAAACGCGCTCCGGGGCTTTTGGTGAAGTCTTTATCGCCCTCATCGGGTTCGGAAAACCATGATTTTATTCCGGCAAAAATCAGGAACAGCCCGAAAATTGTAAGAATAACATTGATTTTAACCTGGTATCCGAAAAGATCCGTTTCCGGAAGATAAGTCATATTAATCAGCTCGACTCCGGTAAAAATGAAAATCGCACGGAATACCAAAGCACCCATAATGCCCCAAAACAGTACTTTATGATGGAGTTCTTTCTGAACGTTGAAGAATCCAAAAACCAGGATGAACACAAAAAGGTTGTCTACCGAGAGCGCCTTCTCAATCCAGTAGGCCGACTGGAATTGCGCAAATTTCTCGACGCCCATATACGCATAAATCACGGCGCTGAATCCCATCGCAAGCGTAATCCACACCGTTGACCACATCAAGGCTTCACGGTTGCTGATGGCATGGTTGTTTTTCTTGAAAACGCCCAAATCCAAAAGCAGCATGGCCAGGATTATGATACTAAAAACGATTAGGATTCCGGGGTGATTGATAAGATTGTCCATAGGCTCAGATTTTGTTTTCAGCGAATATAATTGTTATTTTTTTCTCCAAGGGAATTGGTAAGAATCGCTGTGTTGATAGGCATTCCCAAGGATTTGTTTTTCTCGGCTTTAAAAACGAAAATAAGTTTAAAATACTGATAATCAATATGTTAAACTTATTTTTATTGTTATTTTCTCCGGAACGTCACCGAACTAAAAAAAATTATTTTTTTTAATCCAGTTTCTCCGTCAGTTTCTTGAAGACTTTTTTCGGTTCTTTTCCTTCGTATAAAATGTCGTAAACGGCATCAATTATAGGTGTTTTCGCTTTATATTCCTCATTAAGCTTGTGGGCGCTGTTCGTGGCATAATACCCTTCCGCGACCATGCTCATCTCCATTTGCGCCGATTTTACCGTATAGCCTTTTCCAATCATGTTTCCGAACATACGGTTTCGGGAAAAAATCGAATAGCCGGTTACCAACAAGTCACCCAGATAAGCCGAGTCATTGATATTCCGCTTCATTTTGTGGACTTTCTTGATGTATTTTTTCATCTCACGGATGGCATTGCTCATCAATAGTGCCTGAAAGTTGTCGCCATACCCTAATCCGTGCGCAATTCCGGCTGCAATCGCATAAATATTTTTAAGCATCGCCGCATATTCCGTACCGATAATGTCATCCGAAGTTTTGGTTTTGATATAATGACTGTTAAGGTTCTCTGCCATCTCTTTCGCCTTATCATCATCTCCACAGGCAATGGTCAGGTACGAAAGACGTTCCAAAGCGACCTCTTCCGCGTGACACGGACCTGTAATTACCCCAATATTGTCATAAGGAATGTTGTAAGTTTTGTGAAAATGTTCGCCCACAATAAGACTCGTTTCAGGCACAATTCCTTTAATGGCAGAAAAAATCACTTTTCCTTCGAGACTCACAGTTAATTTTTCCAATTCTCCTCCCAAAAAAGCGGAAGGAATAGCGAAAATCACATAATCGGCATAAGCTACTGCCTCGTTAATGTCACTGGTAAGTTGTAGTTTATTGGTGTCAAACTCAACCGAACTTAAGTAATTTGGGTTGTGTTTGTTGATTTTTATATGTTCAATTGCGTAAGTGTTTCGCATGTACCACGCGATTTCCGGAAGATTTACGCACAGCATCTTTGCAATTGCTGTGGCCCAGCTTCCGCCGCCAATTACCGCAAATTTTGGAGTTTCACTCATCGTATTTTTCAAATTTGTAACTCCAAAAGTACTCAAAATTGATGAAAGTGAAAAACCACAGTTGTTCTTTGCGGAATCGGAACCAAAATTGGCACGCTAATTGGTTATTTAAAACCAAACAGTAAAAGACACTCTTATGAAAACGATAAAATTACTTATAGCCACAGTGGTAGCCCCTTTCCTGCTGGCATCCTGTGTTGCGGAACCACCCTATCACGATGGATATGTGGATAACGGATTGACATTGCCTGAAGTAATGAACGGTTACGAGTTATGGTATGTCGATTACGATGCCACAACCGGAACAGGCGATGTGCCTTTTTTGACCCGGGCCTTTACGATTTCTTTTGTCAACGGAACCTTGTATGCCAATAACAATATTGCTTACAGTGGTTCGACGGGAGGCGGCTTCGGAATTGATGTAGGGTATTATGATTTTACACCAAGTACCATACAATTTTATCATGATGTGTATGGTTATTACGAGCTTGAAGTATTTCAGTTAAGCAGCAACAGGATAAAAATGGTGGATTATAATCATAATGTAACCTATTATCTAACGGGTTATCAGCGAAGTACTTTTGATTATGACCGATTATTTTACGATAACATCACCTATTTTCTTCAGGAATTTACTGCCTGGGAAAAAGTCTATACAAGTAATGCCGGCGCCTTAAATGATTTTGACAATGAGCATTTTATTAAGTTCCTGTCAAGTAACAGCCAGTTCCGTTCTTCGCAGGATGCATCGGGAACACCTGTGAATTCGATCTATTGGGATTTTACCGGGTATTATGATGTTTATAATGTGTCAGGAAATCCCTATCAGAAAATTTTAACATTAGATTATGATTTCTGGGACAATGAATCTTTTGTACTCACCGTTATTAATGACAACAGAATACGATTATACCATCAGGCGTCGGGAACGACTTATGAATTTCAGGGAAGAGGGTTTATCCAATATCTGAAACAAGGCGGTAAGGAACGTATCAGTTTAGAAAAAAGAAAGTTAGGTTAGGATTAGTTAATATTTTTTGTTTTTGGTGGAAAGGCGCTCTTTGATTTATTTCGGGAGCGCCTTTCGTTTTTTTAACTTACTTTTGCCCAGTGATTTAAAAAACGAATGAAGGCCTTTTTTACAATTTGCGTTTACTTTCTCACATTATTTTCGGTTTGCGGGCAAGCCCCACAGATTTCGTATGCCACTCCGAATGTCTTTACCGTTAATGAAACGATAGCGCCTTTATTGCCAAACAACAATGGAGGAACTATCCCAAACCAACCCGTGGTTTCTACTTTTGCGGGTACGGGAATAATAGGTGCTGCCGATGCACTTGGGACTGCAGCCAGTTTTTACTTTCCTACAGTCGTTACGCTGGATCTGCAGGGCAATAGTATTGTGGTAGACCGCAGCAATCATAAAATCAGAAAAATTTCACCCGAAGGCACCGTAACCACGATCGCTGGAACCGGCGCTATCGGATCCTTAAGCGGACCCGGAAATGCAGCAACTTTTAAATACCCCGACGGTGCCGTAGTGGATTCGCAGGGGAATATTTTCATAAGTGATCAGAGCAATCATAAAATTAGAAAGATTGATACAAATGGCATGGTGTCGACTTTCGCAGGCTCCGGAACTGCCGGTTTTCTGGACGGAACAGGAACCGTAGCGAGATTTTATTATCCTGCGGGAATGGCCGTCGATGCAAACGACAATCTCTATGTAGCCGATTACAGCAATCACCGCATCCGAAAAATCACGCCGGACGGGATAGTAACCACTTATGCAGGACTGGCTGCAGCAGGAAATAGCGACGGGAATACAAGCATCGCGCGATTCAACGGACCTACAGGCGTTTGCGTTGATAATTCCGGAAATGTTTACGTAGCCGATTACGGGAATCATAAAATCCGTAAAATTGATGCTTTGGGTCAGGTTACAACTTTTGCCGGTTCCGGAGTTTCGGGTGCTACTGACGGATTTGGAACTTCCGCATCCTTTTATCACCCTGCAATCATTGCCGTTGCTCCAAATAGTAATTTTTACGTTACCGATGAAGGCAATAACAAAATTCGTAAGATAAACACAACAGGGGAAGTCACCACTTTTGCCGGAACCGGAACCGCGGGAGCAAACGATGATCTCGCCAGTGCTGCATCCTTTAGAGGGCCGACCGGTGTAGCTGTTAGTTCAGACAAATTGGTGTATGTCGCAGATTATGCTAATCATAAAATCCGAAAAATAGCAACTTACGAATATACTGTGGTGCCGGATTTACCTTCGGGGCTAAATTTAAACCCGGTTACTGGTGAAATTTCCGGAATCCCAACCCAAATCACTGCGCCCGCAGAGTATACTATTACTGCCACAAATCAGTACGGTAACAGTTCGTTTGTGGTAAATATTGAGGTAACACAAATCTTAGCGAACAGCTCGCTTAATTTAAACGGGTTAAAAGCCTACCCGAATCCAGTGTGCGATAAACTTCATATTTCAGGAATGGAAAAAATTATTTCAATTGTTGTTTATACCAATTTAGGAAAGGAAATCAAGCATATTGATATAGAAAGTACGAACCCATCCATAGATTTTTCGACTTTCCCAAGTGGAATCTACCTGCTTAAAATCACTACAGGTTCAGGTATGCAAGAACTTTCGGTGATAAAAGAATAAAAAACAGCGGAATCTGATGCAGCGACATCACAAACGTATATATTTGTGTATTACTTACGCATAATCATTGCCCATGCTTCAGAATATTAAAGTAGCGGTTGACGCTGTTGTCTTCGGATATCAAAAAAACACCTTATACGTGCTGTTAATCCAGCAGAAATTTGATAAACAAAAACCTTATTGGGCATTGCCGGGCGGTTTAGTTCGTGAGGACGAGTCTTTGTCGGATGCCGTGAAAAGAGAGCTGAAGGAAGAAACGAATGTTTCGGTCAACTATATGGAACAGCTATATACCTTTGGCGATGATATCCACCGTGATTCCAGGAATCGCGTCATTTCCGTGGCCTATTTTGCTTTGATTGATTCTACGGGAATAGAAATCAAGGCCGATAGCGATGCTGAAAATGCAAAATGGTTTCCGACTGACAGTGTCCCGGAGTTGGCTTTCGATCACTCATCGATTTTAAGTGCTGCCATTTCACGTCTTAAAGCAAAACTTTCTTATCAACCCATCGGATTTGATTTGCTGCCTAAAGAGTTCCTTTTTTCTGATCTTGAAAACCTTTATTGCACCATTCTGGCGAAAGAGATTGACCGTCGGAACTTCAGAAAGAAAATGCTCAGTTTTGGAATTATGGAAGAAACAGACCAGTTCTCTTCTAAAAAAGGAGGACGTCCTGCAAAACTTTTCAAATTCAATTTAGCTAAATATCAAGCACTTGAAAAGGAAGGATTTCATTTCGACATAAAGTTTGCGTAATTTTTACACAAAATAATTTGTTTGCTTCGATTTAATTTTTACATTTGTGTAAATAATACGCAAAATACTATTGTTATGATACTTAATTTAGATGCCAATTTCGCTCCGTTTAACGCTGAAGACCAAATTCAATTCAACAGTTTTACTTTTTCAGGAGGCGAGCCCCATATCAAAATAAATCCTGAATTTGACCAATCTCAGCCTGTAGTAATCACACACAGAATCACATCATTTAATGATTTAGGTCTTTTGTGTCTTGCCGTTGATGCGCTAAGAAGAATGAATATTAAAAGAATAGAGGCTTTTATTCCGTACTTTCCCGCAGCACGTCAGGACCGATTGATGATAAAAGGAGAACCCCTTTCCGTAAAGGTATACGCAGATATCGTCAATGGATTGCAACTCGATAAAGTAACTGTTTTTGATCCGCATTCTGAAGTAACTCCGGCCTTGCTGAATAATTGCGAAGTAGTGCCAAACCATGAGTTTATTGCACAGGTAGTTGCTAAAACTGGCGGAAACATAAAGCTAATTTCCCCTGACGGCGGTGCGCTGAAGAAAATATATAAAGTTTCAGAACATTTAGGCGGTTTAGACGTAGTCGAATGCAGCAAAAGCCGCGACGTGAAAACAGGTAAGCTTTCCGGTTTTAAAGTTTATGAAGAGGATTTGCAGGGAAGAGATTGCCTGATTGTAGATGACATCTGCGACGGAGGCGGAACGTTTATCGGTTTGGCTGATGAATTAAAGAAGAAAAATGCCGGAAAACTATATCTGGCTATCAGTCACGGAATTTTCAACAAAGGCTTTGACGACCTTGGGAACATCTTCGATAAAATATTTACCACGGATTCGTTCAAGGATATTGATAATGACTATGTGGAACAGATAAAAATTATGTTATGAAATACACAATAGAAAAATTAATACAGGAACCGAATAGTTCCGCAAAATACCTGTTCTTCTGGGGGCATCAGCCTTCAAAAGACGGAGCGATCACAAAAACCTGTTTTAGCCAATGGTGGGTAAGTCCCTTTACCGTTGACGGAATTGAGTACAAAACTGCCGAACATTGGATGATGGCCAAAAAAGCGCTTCTTTTTAAGGATACGGCTAATTTCGAAAGGATCATTCAAGTTAAATCTCCGGCCGAAGCCAAGAAAATAGGCAGGGAAGTTCAGGATTATGATGATAAACTATGGCTGGAACACCGGTTTCAGATCGTGAAAGAAGGGAATTTCCATAAATTCAGCCAGAACAATGAATTAAAGGCCTTTTTACTGCAAACGGGAAACCGGGTTTTAGTGGAAGCAAGTCCGGTAGATCCCATTTGGGGCATCGGCATGGCAGCAGACGACAAAAACGCAATGCTTCCGGAGCAGTGGCGCGGACTGAATCTCTTAGGTTTTGCTTTGATGGAAGTAAGAGATGCATTAAATAATGATTGATTAAGATGAATACGCAAGAAGCTAAAAGCATCAGTAAATTTTTGAGTCTGGTGCTCCGCCATTCGCCGGAAACGATTAACCTGCAGTTGGATGAAAATGGTTGGGCAACTGTTAGTGAGCTTATTTCCCAATCCAATAAACATCAAATCGGCCTGGATTTAGAAAAACTCAATTTCATAGTAGAGAACAGTGATAAAAAACGATTTGCTTTTAATGACGATAACACCAAAATAAGGGCAAATCAGGGACATTCCGTTGCAGTGGAATTAAATCTAAATGAAGAAGTCCCGCCAGAGTTTCTGTATCACGGAACCGTTGAAAAATTTCTGGAACCGATCAAAAAGGAAGGACTGCAGAAGATGAGCCGGCAGCAGGTGCATCTGAGCAAAGACCTGGAAACCGCTGTGAAAGTTGGAAGCAGAAGAGGAAAGCCAATAATTCTGACTATCAATGCCCGAAAAATGCACGAAGACGGTCATACGTTTTTCTTATCCGAAAATCAGGTCTGGCTCACCGAACAAGTGCCCGCAACCTATATAAAATTTTAAAAAAATAATAAAATGAACCCACTTTTATTAACAGACGGTTACAAAGTTGACCACAGAAGACAGTATCCGGAAGGAACAACCATGGTGTACTCGAATTGGACACCAAGAAAATCAAGAATTGAAGGCGTAGAGGAGGTTGTGTTTTTCGGCTTGCAGTATTTCATCAAAAAATATGTGATTCAGGATTTCGAAACCCACTTTTTCGGCAAGTCCAAAGAAGAAGTAGTGAAAAAATATGCCCGCAGAATTAACAATTATCTTGGAGAAAATCAGGTAGGGAGTAAACATATCGAAGCGTTGCATGATTTAGGCTATATTCCTATGACTTTCAAAGCCCTGCCGGAAGGAGCCAGCGTTCCCATGCGGGTTCCGATGTTCACGATGTACAATACGAAACCCGAATTCTTCTGGCTGACCAACTATTTTGAAACCTTGCTTTCTGCGGTGGTATGGATGCCATGTAATTCGGCTACAATAGCAAAGCAATATCGAAAAGTGTTGAATGCTTATGCGGAAACCACCTCGTCCATACCGGATTTTGTGAGCTGGCAGGGTCATGATTTTTCCATGAGAGGAATGGCGGGTATGGAAGCGGCAGTTACTTCGGCAGCCGGACATTTGTTGAGTTTTACCGGTACGGACACGATTCCCGCAATCGATTTCCTTGAAGAATATTACCACGCCGATTCCGATAAAGAGCTTATCGGTGGTTCGGTTGCAGCAACAGAACATTCTGTAATGTGCATGGGAACCACGGAAGGCGAATTCGAAACATTCCGTCGTCTGATCTGCGATATTTATCCGAAAGGTATTGTGTCCATCGTTTCCGATACCTGGGATTTGTGGAAAGTACTAACCGATTATATGCCAAGATTAAAACAGGAAATCACTCACCGAGATGGGAAAGTCGTAGTAAGACCAGACAGCGGAAATCCGGTAGACATTATCTGCGGCAACGCGAACGGCAAAACCGAACAGGAAAGAAAAGGAGTGGTGGAATTGCTTTGGGATGTCTTCGGCGGAGCAGTTAACGAAAAAGGATATAAAGAGCTTACCCCGCAAATCGGGGCAATTTATGGAGACAGCATCACAGTGGAACGTGCGCGACAAATATGCGAGCGTCTTAAAGAAAAGGGCTTCGCTTCTACCAACGTGGTTTTAGGTATTGGATCCTATACCTATCAATACAATACCAGAGATACTTTCGGTTTTGCCATGAAAGCAACGTATGGCGAAGTAGACGGGGAGGGAAGGGAAATTTTCAAGGATCCGATTACCGATGACGGAACCAAAAAATCTGCAAAAGGCCTTATGAAAATCGAATTGGAAAACGGAAAATACAAGCTGATCGATCAGGTTTCCTGGGACGAAGAGCAAAAAGGAGAACTTAAGGAAGTGTTCAGAGACGGCAAGATGCTGCTGGAATACTCGCTAAGTGATATCCGAAGCAGAATACAGTTGTAATAAAAAAGCCTAATCACTGCGATTAGGCTTTTATTTTTTATAAAACAGATTATGGTCAATGTATTCCCAGACTTTATGCGGCAGCATCGGACGGATGTTTTTTCCCGTTTTAATGCCTTCACGGATGAAAGTCGATGAAAGTTCTACAATCGGTGCGCCTATGCGATGGATTTTCGGATGATTGCTGAATTGCGTATCCATTTCTCCTGAAGCCGCTCTGGGATAGACATAAATATTATGATTCTGAAGGATTACTTCATAATTCTTCCATTTATGAAGCGAGTTCAGGTTGTCTTCCCCCATAATAAGCGAAAAGGTATTTTGCGGAAATTTTTCCTGTAAATGTGCTAAGGTATTGACGGTATAATTTGGCTGTGCTAATTTGAATTCGATGTCGGAAGGCTTGATTTTCGGATAATCTTCGGTAGCCAGATGCACCATATGAAGTCGGTGATAATCATCCAGCAGCGATTGCTTCTGCTTGTGAGGATTATGAGGCGTAACGACCATCCATATCTGATCCAAACCGGAATGCTCCGCCATATGATTGGCGATAATCACGTGCCCGATATGAATGGGATTGAACGTTCCGAAAAAAAGCCCGATTTTCATTCGTTAGGAATTAGGGATTAGAAAATCACTAACGCCCAATTCCGGACTACTAACAAAATTCTTTACCAGCTGATAAGCTTCTTCTTTAGCCACATCCAGATCATAATTCTTGATGATGGTGTCAAACTGAGGTGCTGTCGCCAGTTCCACATGGGCTTTTGCAATACGCATGTTGATCTTGTCTTCGCTTTCTGTCGAGCGTTCTTTGAGTCGGCGTTTCAATTCATCAACGCTTGGGGGTTTTACAAAAACCGCTAAGGTTTCGTTGGGGAATTTCGATTTGATTCGCAATCCGCCGGCAACATCAATGTCGAAAATTACGTTTTTACCCAAAGCCCAGATGCGTTCCACTTCACTTTTCAGGGTGCCGTAGAAATTATCGCGGTAGACTTCTTCCCATTCTACGAAATCTTCATTTTTGATGTGCTGCTTGAAATCATGGATGGACATGAAATAGTAATCTTTTCCGCTGATTTCCTCGCCTCTTGGCTCACGTGTAGCTGCAGAAATCGAGAACTCCAGGTTCAGATCTTTCAAACCTAATAAATGCCTTACTATAGTTGTTTTTCCCGATCCCGAAGGGGCAGAGAATACGATTAATTTTCCGTTGCTCATTGTTGTGTTGTGTGTTATTTTTCGTTCCTGAAAGCAATAGCTTTAGTATCGACCGTTACTTTTCTTTCAACTTCCTTATCTCCGCCTGAAGTAATTATTTTGAATTGCCACAGATCTTTGTTGTTTGTTTTTATTGGCTCTGAGTAGACTGAATTCATGCAATTATCAAGTTCTAATTCTTCAATAAAATTCAGTTCGTTTTTTGAATTAAAACTTAAAATGATATACCCAGTGTCCGTCGCTGCTCCGCATCTTCCCTGTACATTGGCATTTCCCTGATACTCGTATTCTAAAAGAATTCTGGTTTCCGATTTGGTTTTAACGGAAGTAACAATCTTCAGATCGGAATAATTGAGATCAAAATCATTCAGATTGATTACATGATCTTTATCCAATTTCAGGAATTTTAATTCATTATCAATACTGCTTTCGGTGTCAAAATTATAGATTTTAAGGCTTAATTCTTTAGCTTTATTTTTCCATTTATTTTCAGTTTCAACACCTGTTATCGTGAATTTCTCCTCATATTCCGCTATGGATTCCGCATAATCCATTTTTTCCCATACAGTGTTACCCGGCAGGTCAAATGCGGCTAGCTTATCTTCGAGTGCTTTGTTTTTTAAAGAATAAAGGGTTAAGCCTCCCATCGGATTGCTTATGCCCACTAATGGAATATTTTTTTTAACGGAATTGTAATAATACCAGCCTTTCACGGAGTATGCAGATAAATGGTCTTCGGAATAAGTGATTACTTTTAAATAAAGGGTTATATCATATTTATCCGCAATGGAACCGTATAAAATTTTTTCATTGGTCTTAATTTGCTCAATGCTCATTTTATACTCTTGCGAGTTAACCTTAAAAGAAATAAGGCATACTAAAATCAGTATTCTAAACACTTTACAATACATTCAATACCTGCTCTTTAATTTTTTCCAATTCGTCTTTCATCTGAACTACCAGTTTCTGCATTCCTGCATGGTTGGATTTGGAGCCCATCGTATTGATTTCACGTCCCATTTCCTGAGTGATGAATCCTAACTTTCTACCATTAGCTTCACTTCCTTTCAGGGTTTCGATGAAATAATCCAAATGGTTGGTCAGACGTACTTTCTCTTCAGTAATATCCAGTTTTTCCAGATAGTAAATCAATTCCTGCTCGAAACGGTTTTCGTCAACATTCACCTTCAGTTCATCAATGGCAGTCTGCAGTTTGTTTTTTATGTTCTGGATACGCTCTGGATCCAGGGCAAGCGCCTGTTCCATGTATAATCGGATATTGGCTATACGCAGCTGAAATTCTTTTTCCAGTGATTTTCCTTCGTCAGCTCTGAAATCATTGATGTTGCTCAACGCTTCTTTAATTACGCCGAGAATGGTTTTCCATTCGTTTTCATCGATCTCGTCACGTTCCGTTTTTAAGGCATCGGGCATACGGACGGCCATTTTCATCAATTCGGTGGCGTCGGCTTCGGGTAGAATGTCACGCATTTGCGCGATGTAGGCTTTTACAATCGGGGCATTGACTTTGGTAGAGGTTTCTTCGCCGGTCACCTCAATATACAGCGAAAAATCAACTTTTCCGCGTTCCAGGCTCTGGGAAATCTGATTGCGCAGCCCCAATTCCATTTCGCGGTACACTGAAGGCATGCGGACATTCAAATCCAGGCCTTTACTGTTCAACGATTTTACTTCTACTGTAATTTTTTTGGTAGCCAACTGCAAGGTCGCCTTCCCAAATCCGGTCATCGATTGTATCATACTTTTTTAAATAGACTTCAAAGATATGAAAAAGTGTTCAGATAGCAGGTTTCCGGTTGCAGTGCGGCTTTTTTATGAATTGAGACGACTTTTTGCTGTCTGCTGATTGCTGACTGCTTTCTTATGGATTACCAGATAAACTCCCGTGAAGATAAGTACCGCGGAACCAATTTTAACCCAACTCAATTCGTCTTTTCCCAATCCGATTGCAAAAATGGAGGCGAAAAGCGGTTGCAGGTAAATGAAAACGGCGACTGTAGTTGGCTTCAGCTCTTTCATGGAAAGTAAGTTCAAAAGGTACGTAAAGAAGGTGGAAGCGACTACCACGAAGGCTATTTTCCAGATGATATCAACCGGAAATGAGGCCCAATCCGCAGCAATGAACTCATTCCATCCAAACGGAATTACCATGAGGAACCCGAAAAGGTAAATCCACTTCACAAACGAAAAAGCGTTGTATTTGTCCATCAGCTTTTTCACGATGATGAGGTAAAAACCATAAGAAACCGCATTGACGAAAACCAATAAATTTCCTAAAGTAGCATTTGGCGCATTTATAGTCGATTTTCCATATAAAATAAGCGTTACTGTTCCGGCCAGGCCTAAAAGAATACCGAGGACTTTCTTCTTTTTCATTCTTTCTTTCATGATAAAAGCGGATAAGACCAGTACAATCATAGGTGTGGAAACCATAAGAACCGCGCCCATAATGGGGGAAGTATAGCTCAATCCTTTAAAGAATGTCAGCATGTTAAAAGCCACGCCAAAGAAAGCCGCAGCGAGAATTCTCGGGAAATCCTTGCGGTCGATTTTTTCCGTTTTCACAAATAATGCGACAAGCCAGAACAGCAGGGCAGTACCGCCTACGCGAAGGAAAATAAATCCGAAAGCATCAATGTATTTCGGCATGACGTCTTTGGCAATGGTAAACGTTACTCCGTAAATCAAAGCCACTGTCCAGGCTGCCAGTAAAGCATAGGCTCTTTTAGACATTTTAACTCAATGCTTTGGTTACTTCAATGATGTTTTTTTGGCTGTTGCCGATATAGATCTTTCCGTCGATGATGAAAACCGGACGGCTTAAAAACGTATAGTGTTCTAAAATATACTTTTTGAAATCGGCTTCGGTGAGGTTCTTGTTTTTCAGATCCATCGATTTATAAAGTTGTGCCTTTTTGCTGAAAAGCGCCTCATAACTTCCTGATAATTGGTACATTTCCTCCAATTGTTCCGGTGTAATAGGATCCTGACGAATGTCCTGAAACACTAATCGGTTGGTATTGGGTAAGGATTTGATGATTTTCCGGCAGGTATCGCACGAAGCGAGATAATATATTTTATTCGTCATAATACTCTTTTTGAGATTTGATTTGCAAAAGTAGGCTTTTCGTTAAAATAGATTTAATTTAAATGCTACTAAAGCGCACAAGCGGATTATTCTCTTTATTTTTGAGTAAACTTTTAAGAAGATGAGCGTTTTTACTAAAGAAATTTCGATTCGCTGGTCGGATTTAGACCCAAATTTTCACATGCGGCACAGTGCGTATTATGATTTTGGCGCCCAGCACCGTATAGAGATTCTTGAACAGCAGGGGTTGACCATGAAAATTATGCAGCAGCAACATTTCGGACCCGTGATTTTTAGGGAAGAATGTGTTTTCAGAAAAGAAATCCATTTGGGCGATAAGATATTCATCAGTACGAAAGTCGGAAAAATGAAGGCCGATGCTTCCCGTTGGACCATCATTCACGAATTAAAAGACGAAAACGATGCGATGTGTGCCATTCTGACCATCGATGGTGCCTGGATGGATACTAAATTGCGAAAATTAGCGCAGCCAACACCGGAGATTGCTCATCAAGTCATGAGCTCCTTTCCCAAATCGGAAGATTTTATCATCTCATAAACCTATAACTATGCAATCAACATTCGAAATTAACCATACCAGCCGAAATGCGCTGGCGAAATTCCTCGAAAATTATTCTTTGGAACAGCTTAATAAAATCCCGGAAGGCTTCAGTAACAATCTGATCTGGAACATTGCACATATTGTGGTGGTGCAGCAAATGTTAGTGTATAAATTATCCGGTTTGCCAATCGTGGTTTCCGATGAAATGGTCGAGAAATACAAAAGAGGCACTAAACCCGAGAGCAATGTTACGCAGGAGGAAGTGGACGAATTAAAAAAACTGCTTTTCACGACCCTGGAGAAAGCGGAAAAGGATTTTGGGGACGCTATCTTTAAGCAGTATTCCGAATTCACTACCATGTCAGGCTTCCTGATTAAAGATGCCAAAGCTGCCATGGAATTCAACAATTACCATGAAGCGGTACATACCGGGATCATGATGCAGATCCGCAAGTTTATTTGATTTTCAGGAATTTGTCGGCCTCTATGTAAGGAATAAGGAGTTCAATAGGACCATCGGCATAGGAAGCGATTTCGTATTGGTTGTACAACAGCAGTATTCCTTTATCGGTATAGAAAATATTTTCAGGCAAGTGAAAACGATCGTTCTCAAACCAATAACCCGTTTCGTTGATATTGGCTTTTGCGGGCATTTGCTGCTGAATTCGAAATTCCCGTTCCGCAAGTTTTGTAAACCCTTTTAAATCGGAAAATAAGGCTTCTTTTTGCAGTTGTTTGCCGGTTTTGGCGTCTATGAAATAAGAATGTGAAGCGCCATAACCATGTGCCCCGCCGGTGAAGGAATAAAAATCTACAGTCAGGTTGATCAGGTCGTCCGATTGGTGAGCAATTTTTCCGGTTGCGCTAGCGTCCCATGGAGTGGTATATTCCGGCGCGTCTTTCAGGAAAGTACGGTATTCCTTAATGAACAAGGTGCATATTTCATTGAAATTCCCGGCCTGTTTGGTGGAATCGAAAGAAAATAACGTTCCGATTTCTTTTAAGAAAAGGCCATTAATACTGTCTGCCACCGCTGTTTTGTCCGGGCTTAAGGCAACTTCAATTTCAATAGCCGTAGTGTCTTTTTGATGAATAATTTCCTTGTGGAATTTTTTGGTTTCAAAAGCTAAAGGTTCCTTTTGGCAACTTACGAAAAGGCCTGCGGACAGAAGAAGCAACATAAAGGTTTTTCTCATAACAGAAATTGGTTTGTATGTACAGTTATCACAAAATTAAACGATAAATTTGCTTTATTATTTGAAATTCAAAATAAAATAGGATTATGAAATTTAATACTAAAGTCATACATGGCGGCCAGCATCACGACCCAAGTACGGGAGCAGTAATGCCGCCGGTGTATCAGACATCAACATTTGTACAGACAAGCCCGGGGAAACCTCTGAATCCTGATTACGAATACAGTCGTGCGGCTAACCCAACCAGAACGGCTTTAGAAAATGCCTTAGCGAGTATCGAAAACGGCGCACGCGGATTGGCTTTTTCCTCCGGATTAGCAGCTACCGATTGCGTTTTACGCGGATTAAAAGCAGGCGATGAGGTAATTGCCATGGACGATTTATACGGCGGGACGTACAGAATGTTTACGCGCATTTATAAAGAATCGGGGATCAAATTCCATTTTGTGGACATGAATGACCTGGATAAATTCCAGTCATTAATCAATACCAACACGAAACTGGTTTGGGTAGAAACGCCAACTAATCCG
The DNA here is from genome assembly GCF_946481155.1 of uncultured Flavobacterium sp. The sequence continues at coordinate 19,897 of NZ_CAMLMK010000005.1, read as the reverse complement.
CTAATGAAATTGGCAGATATTGCCGCAATTGCTGAGATTACCAAGAAACATTCCAATATTTTATTTGCTGTCGACAATACTTTCGCTACGCCTTACCTTCAAAAACCACTTGATTTAGGAGCTGATATCGTAATGCATTCCGCTACGAAATATTTGGGCGGACATTCCGATGTGATTGCCGGAGCCTTGATTGTCAAAGATGAAGAATTGGGCAGTCAGCTGCATTTTCAGCAATTTGCTACCGGAGCAACACTTGGTCCGCAGGATTCTTTCTTGGTCTTAAGAGGAATTAAAACATTGCACCTGCGCGTACAAAGACATTGCGAAAACGGTGTGAAAGTAGCAGAATTTTTATTAAACCATCCGAAAGTGGAACGCGTATATTATCCGGGACTGGCTTCCCATCCGTATCATGAGATTGCCAAAAAGCAGATGATTGGCGGTTTTGGCGGAATGGTGACGTTTACCTTTAAGTCGGGAGCGAAACAGGACGCAATAAGCTTCCTTGAAAAACTACAGGTGTTCACGTTAGCGGAATCCTTGGGCGGTGTTGAATCCTTAGCGAATCATCCGGCTTTAATGACGCATGCTTCCATACCCGAAGACAAAAGAAAAGAAATCGGAATCACGGATGATTTAGTTCGTTTAAGCGTAGGAATCGAAGACGCTGAAGATCTGATCGAAGACTTGAAACAGGCATTAGCATAAAAAGAAAAACCATCTGTCGCAACAGATGGTTTTTTTATATTGTTATTTGTTTTTCTACTAATTCAGATAATAGATATAACCGACGTTCAACCAAACCAACCATTCGTTAGCTTTGTTTTCTTTGTAGATCGCAGGATCAGGATTTAATCCGTCTACCCAGTTGGAGAAATAATACTGCCAACGTAAGTCAAGCATTAAATCCGACAGCTCAGTAAGTTTGTAACGAGTACCTACACTGGCTACAACAGACCATGTACTGCCATCCTCATTCGAAACACCTCCGATATATTTTGTTGGCAACACACCCGGCTGATCCAAACGACCTCTTGTTGAAGAAGCCTCCGGACTGTAATAAGTGTAATGTGCACCTAAGCTTACAAATGGACCAAATGCGCCATCGGTAGCTGTAAAGTCACGGATACTTAGTGGGAAAAATTCCAACTGCATCCCAATATCAGTATTGGATGCAGTACCTCTCATAGCTCTTAATTGCTGAGCCATTACGGAGGTCTTCTTGCTATCAACCCATTGCCCAAAATGCTGAAGTTCTGTTTTATTGTAGGAAAGCTCCGTTCTTAATTTAAAGTGATCATTAAAATAAGTTTCAGGAGTATAACAGTTACATTCCGCACGGTAAGAGAAATTCAAATAGTGAATAAGACCTATCCCATAACCGGTATTGCCGGTATTTGTCTTGAAGTCGTATCTTTCGCCGTAATCTGACATAAACATTACAGGTCCCGCAATTGCTCCAACTTCATGGGAAAAACCAAATTGAGCTTTAACAGCAGTGCTGCTTCCAAAAGCAACTAGCAGGATGAATAAAATTTTTCTGGGCATTTTACTATATTTTAGGTCAATATGCGACAAATATATAAAAACTAACCGCACTATAAAAAAAAAATAAAAAATGATGTCTGAAAAAATGTTAATCAACCTATTTGGGGCTTTATTTAACAAAGGTGTTACTATTTTTTAACAGCGGTATATATTATTAAAGTCAAAAAACGCGTTTTAGACTATATTTGTAAAACAAATTGAGAGTAATGAAAAAAATTAGCTTCTATTTATTGGCCGCTTTGCTATGTGTTAACTGCTTTTCACAACAGAACCAGTTGTGGAAAGGCTATTTTTCGTACTTCAATATTAAAGATGTTTCCCAATCGCCTGAAAAAGTATATGCAGCATCTGAAAATGCATTGTTTTCTAAAAATATAACAACCGATGAACTGAAAGTCGTTAATTCGATTAATGATTTTAAAGCAGAGACGATTTCGGCAATGCATCACAGTGCCACTTTCAATAAAACGCTTGTTGGCAACCAAAACGGATTGCTTTTAGTGGTTAACGAATCTGACGGAAGCGTTTTAAATGTAATTGACATCGTGAATAAGCCTTCCATTCCGCCAAACAGAAAAAAAATCAATCACATCTATGAATATGAGGGAAAGGCGTATTTGTCCTGTGATTTTGGGATTTGCGTCTTTGATTTAGCTACCTCGCAATTTGGGGATACTTATTTCATAGGTCCCGCCGGAGAAGAGGTTCCTGTTTTTCAGACGACTGTTCATGCGGGATTTATTTACGCCGTTACCTTAAATAATGGCATACGAAGAGCTGATTATTCCAGTCCAAACTTAGTTGACTTCAGTGAATGGCAAACCTTTGATGCGGGATATTGGAGTGGTGTCGTTACGTTTCAAAATGAATTGATTGCTTCAAACGGGGATAATCGTGTTTACAGACATTCGGGAGGTTCTTTTCAGGAATTAACCAATGTCGGACAAACAATAGTGGATTTAAGAGCGTTTGAAAATTGCCTGGTCTTTACCTCGGCAAATCATGTTTATGTCTATAATAATGCCTTTAGCCAGCTTGCCCATATTACACAAATACCGGATGTAACTTCAACATTTACCTGCGCCACAGCCATAAATGATAAGATATTTATCGGAACATTAGATAAAGGATTGCATGAAACGACATTGGGAAATACAGCTTCCTTTGAAGATTGCACTCCGGACGGGCCCGTGAAAAACAGTATTTTTAATTTAAAGAAATCACCATCCTTTCTTTGGGCAGTGTACGGCGATTATACCAAACAGTATAATCCCTATCCCTTGGATCAATATGAAATCAGTAAGTATTCCGAAACGGCGGGATGGTCCGGAATTCCCTATAGCGAATTAATGGGCGCAAAATCCTTAAGCCGTGTGGTGTTGCATCCTAATAAACTTAATGAAATATATGTCAGCTCGTTTTTTTCAGGCCTGCTGAAGGTCGAGAGCAATGAAACCGTTACCCTTTTCAATCATTTGAATACCGGTGCAAATGGATTGGAATCCCTGGTATTAAGCCCCCCGGACCCTTCCTATGTCGACATTCGTGTAAACGGACCGGCTTTCGACAAAAACGAAAACCTGTGGATGACCGTCAGCCGAATCGAGAGAGCCCTGAAAGTCATGAAGAAAGACGGACAATGGCAGTCATATTCACTTACTAATGTTACCACCAACCCAGTGGCTGATAATTATGCCAGTATCGTTATTGACAGAAACGGAACTAAATGGATTCCTTCTTACAGAAATGGTGTCATCGCATTCAATGAAAATTACGGCAACAAATTTATTCTGATAAAATCCGGCGGTGATAATGGAAATCTGCCCAATAATGATGTGAGAGCCGTTGCCATTGATAAAAACAACCAACTTTGGATAGGGACTTTTGCAGGTCTTAGGGTATTGCCGAGCGTGGACCGGTTTGTAACCGATACGGATTTGGAGACCAACGCGATCATTATTCTGGAGGACAATCTGGCCCAGGAACTTTTCTACCAGCAGAGCATCATGGACATTGTAGTCGACGGATCGAATAATAAATGGTTGTCTGTGGACGGGGCAGGAGCATTTTTAGTCTCTTCCAACGGACAACAAACGCTCTATCATTTCACAAAAGAAAATTCGCCGTTACCAAGCAACAATATTCTGGATATAGAAATTGACGATGTGAGCGGAGAAGTATTTTTTGCTACCGACAAAGGCCTGGTTTCTTTCAAAGGAATATCGACAAAACCTGCTGACGATTTGAGCAACGTGTTTGTTTATCCTAATCCGGTTCGTCCGGGGTATGAAGGAACAGTGAAAATCAGCGGATTGGTTGATGATGCAAATATCAAAATCACCGATATCGAAGGGAATTTAGTCTACGAAACCACTTCGGAAGGCGGAACCATTGAATGGGATACCAAAGCTTTCGGGAAACACAGAGTTGCTTCCGGAGTTTACATGATTTTTATCGTAGCGGAAGACGGTACGGAAACCAAAGTCAAAAAAGTGATGATTGTACGATAATGCTCGTCAAAACCAAAGCCATTGTCCTCAGCGCGTTAAAATATCAGGAGAAAAGCCTGATTGTGAAGTGCTTTACACAAACGGACGGACTGAAATCCTACTTCGTTCCCAGCGCTTTTTCAGGAAAGAAATCGAACCAGAAAATAGCCTATTTTCAGCCATTGACTATACTGGAAATCGAAGCCAGCCATAAGAATAAAGGAACACTCGAGCATTTTAAGGAAATCAGGCTGGCTGTGCCGTACCGTTCGATAAATACGGATATTTTTAAAAGTACGATTGTAATTTTCCTTTCGGAGATGCTGCATCACAGTATCCGCGAGGAAGAAAAGAATGAAAACCTGTTTTCCTTTCTGGAAACGGCATTGCTGTGGCTTGACAATAACGACGAGATTGCCAATTTCCATCTGATTTTACTATTAGAAATTACCAAATATTTCGGATTCTATCCCGATACTTCTGATATGGATTTGCCGTTTTTTGAACTGAATGAAGGTCTTTTTTCACCCTTTCACGCCATAAGCTGCCTTTCAGAACATGAAACCTTCCTGTTTAAAAAACTCATCACCCTGAAGTTTGAATCCGATCAGAAAATCTTCGCCGGAATCGAGCGCCAGATCCTGCTGAAAATCCTTCTGGATTACTATGCTGCTCATCTTGACGGTTTTAAAAAGCCAAAATCATTGGAAGTGTTGCGGGAAGTTTTTTCGTAAATCAACTAAAAATCATTTTTCCCACACGTATTTTGTCATAGTATTAACGCGGAATTATTCAAAAATTAGTACTTTCGCGAATTGATTTTAGAAAACGACAAAATGAACACGAAATTCACTGAATACAAAGGACTTGATTTGCCAACCGTGGCTTCTGAAGTACTTGATTTCTGGAAAAAACAAAACATCTTTGAACAAAGTGTAACTTCCCGTGAAGGAAACCAGCCGTATGTGTTTTTTGAAGGCCCGCCTTCAGCTAACGGATTGCCTGGTATTCACCACGTGATGGCGCGTGCGATTAAGGATATTTTCTGTCGTTATAAAACCCAAAAAGGATTTCAGGTGAAGCGTAAAGCTGGCTGGGATACCCATGGTCTGCCTGTGGAATTAGGTACCGAAAAAGAATTAGGCATTACCAAAGAAGATATCGGGAAAACTATCTCCATTGCCGAGTACAACGAAGCGTGTAAGAAAACTGTAATGCGTTACACCGACGTATGGAACGACCTTACCGAGAAAATGGGATATTGGGTAGATATGGAAGATCCCTATGTGACCTACAAATCCAAATACATGGAATCGGTTTGGTGGCTGCTGAAACAGATTTACAACAAAGATTTATTATACAAAGGCTATACCATCCAGCCGTATTCGCCAAAAGCGGGAACCGGATTGTCTTCGCATGAAGTGAACCAGCCGGGCTCGTACCGTGACATTACGGATACTACGATTGTAGCACAGTTTAAGGTGGTGGATAACCAAAGAAAACTGACGTTCGCCAAATTTTACGATTACATAACTTCAAAGAACCTGAAACAGTACAAGTTTGAGGCTTTGGATTTAGATGAAATCCACTTTTTAGCCTGGACGACTACGCCGTGGACTTTACCAAGCAACACGGCACTGACCGTCGGACCAAAAATCGATTACGTTTTGGTAAGAACGTTCAATCAGTATACGTTCCAGCCAATTAATGTGATTTTGGCCAAAAACCTTGTCGGAAAACAATTGTCTAAAAATTATTTTGAAACCAGTGAAGAAACTGATTTCGAAAACTTTAAAGAAGGCGACAAAAAAATCCCGTTTGAAATCTTAGCCGAATGCAAAGGAGCGGATTTAGTAGGCATCCAATACGAGCAATTATTGCCATATACGTTGCCATACCAAAATCCGGAAAATGCTTTCAGGGTAATTTCAGGTGATTTCGTTACCACGGAAGACGGTACCGGTATCGTTCACACGGCGCCGACATTTGGTGCGGATGACGCCAAAGTAGCAAAAGAAGCTTCTCCGGAAGTACCGCCAATGTTAGTGTTGGACGAAAACGGAAACCCGATGCCATTGGTAGACTTACAGGGACGATTTGTACGTCAGATGGGTGATTTGGCAGGGAAATATGTTAAAAATGAATACTACAACGAAGGCGAAGCACCGGAAAAATCAGTAGATGTTGAGATCGCCATCCGTTTAAAAGAAGAAAACAAAGCCTTTAAGGTTGAAAAATACGTACACAGTTACCCGCATTGCTGGAGAACCGATAAGCCGATACTATACTATCCGCTGGATTCCTGGTTCATCAAAGTAACGGAAGTCAAAGACCGAATGTTCGACCTGAACGAAACCATCAACTGGAAGCCGAAAGCCACCGGTGAAGGCCGTTTCGGGAACTGGCTGAAGAATGCAAACGACTGGAACCTTTCGCGTTCAAGATATTGGGGCATCCCATTGCCAATCTGGAGAACCGAAGACGGAACTGAAGAAATGTTGGTTGGTTCGGTAGAAGAACTGTACAACGAAATCGAGAAAGCCATCAAAGCCGGTGTCGAATCTGTGAATCCTTTTAAAGGGTTTGAGATCGGAAACATGAGCGAGGCTAATTACGATTTGGTAGACTTACATAAAAATGTAGTCGATACAATCACTTTGGTTGCACCATCCGGAAAACCGATGAAACGCGAAAGCGACCTGATTGACGTTTGGTTCGATTCGGGAGCCATGCCGTATGCGCAATGGCATTATCCGTTCGAAAACAAAGAGTTGATTGACGAAAATAAATCTTTCCCTGCCGATTTCATCGCGGAAGGAGTGGATCAGACAAGAGGCTGGTTCTATACGCTTCACGCTATCGGAACTCTGGTTTTTGATAAAGTAGCCTATAAAAATGTGGTATCTAACGGCTTAGTATTGGACAAAAACGGACAAAAAATGTCCAAACGTCTTGGAAACGCAGTAGATCCGTTTACAACCTTAGCGGAATATGGCCCGGATGCGACCCGCTGGTACATGATTGCCAACGCGAATCCGTGGGACAACTTAAAATTTGATATCGAAGGCGTGGCGGAAGTACGCCGTAAATTCTTCGGGACATTATATAATACGTATTCCTTCTTCTCCTTATATGCGAACATTGACGGTTTCAATTACAGCGAAGCAGAAGTGCCGCTGGACGAAAGACCGGAAATCGACCGCTGGATTTTATCCGAATTGCACACCCTGGTGAAAGTGGTTGACGAAGCTTATGAAGAATACGAACCCACAAGAGCGGCCAGAGCCATTTCTGATTTCGTTCAGGAAAACCTGAGCAACTGGTACGTGCGTTTATGCCGTCGTCGCTTCTGGAAAGGCGAATATGCCCAGGATAAGGTGGCTGCTTACCAGACGCTTTATACTTGTTTGTTGACAGTAGCCAAGCTAGGTGCACCAATCGCTCCGTTCTTTATGGACAAGCTTTACCGTGATTTGACGCAGGCGACTAACGGAGAAAAATTCGAAAGCGTGCATTTAGCCGAGTTCCCGAAATACGTTGACAACTTTGTTGATAAATCGCTGGAAAGCAAAATGGAGAAAGCGCAGACGGTTTCTTCACTGGTTTTATCGCTTCGTAAGAAGGAGATGATCAAAGTACGCCAACCGCTGCAAAAGGTTATGATTCCTGTGCTTGACGCAAAACAACGTGCCGAGATTGAAGCAGTTTCCGACCTGATTAAAGCCGAGGTAAACGTGAAAGAAGTGGAACTGCTGGACGATGCTTCAGGAATTTTAGTGAAGCAGATTAAGCCGAATTTCAAGGCTTTAGGGCCGCGTTTCGGTAAAGATATGGGATTGATTTCTAAGGAGATACAAAATTTTTCTCATGAGCAGATAAATAAATTAGAACAAGAAGGTGAAATAAGTATTGTTATTTCAGGAAATAGTGTTAATTTAACAACTGAAGATGTGGAAATTTCTTCACAGGATATTGAAGGTTGGTTAGTGGCAAATTCCGGCGGAATAACAGTGGCATTGGATATTACAATTTCCGATGCATTAAGAAAAGAAGGTATCGCCCGCGAATTGGTTAACCGAATTCAGAATATCCGAAAAGATTCGGGTTTTGAAGTGACCGACAAGATTAAAGTGACCATGCTGAAAGACGGGATTATTCAACAAGCCGTACAGGATAATGAAGCATACATTAAATCAGAAACGTTAACGGAAGAACTTGTTTTTGAAGAGCGTATCGAAAATGGTACGGAAATTGAGTTTGATGACCTAAAAACAAGAATATTAATTTCAAAATAGAGGAATTATGATAGAGGAACAAATAAGATATTCCGACGCGGAATTAGCAGAGTTCAAAGAATTGATCCAGATGAAATTGGAGAAAGCGAAAAATGACTTGGATTTGATCAAGAGCGCCTATCTTAACGACCTTAACAACGGAACCGATGATACATCGCCAACGTTCAAAGCGTTCGAGGAAGGAAGCGAAACGATGTCAAAAGAAGCTAACTCGCAATTGGCCATCCGCCAGGAGAAATTCATTCGCGACCTGAAAAATGCTTTAATCCGAATTGAGAATAAGACCTACGGGATTTGCAAAGTTACCGGAAAATTAATCAATAAAGAGCGATTGAAGCTGGTTCCTCACGCTACGATGAGTATCGAAGCGAAAAACCTGCAACGTTAATCTTTTCAAAAAAATTACTAAACGCTCCATAAGGGGCGTTTTTTATATGGCCTAAATAGTTTATTTTTGCTTTCAAATTGAACATAATGTCGTTAAAAAAAGCCTATCTCCTTGTAATCCTCATTCTGGTAATTGACCAGATTTCCAAAATATACATCAAAACCAATTTCATGCTGGACGAAGAAGTTTTTGTCTTTGACTGGTTTCGAATCCATTTCATAGAAAATTCAGGAATGGCATGGGGTGCTGAAATCCCGGGGACTTTCGGGAAATTAATGCTTACGACTTTCAGAATTGTAGCGGTAGGCGGAATTGCATATTGGCTCTACGATGCAGTGAAGAAACACAGCTCTAATTACCTTGTGGTTGCCGTATCTTTAATTTTGGCAGGAGCGGTTGGAAACATTATTGATTCGGTGTTTTATGGAAGAATTTTCAATGACAGTACCATGCAGGTAGCCACCTTATTCAGCGATCAGCCTTACGGGGAATGGTTTCATGGAAAAGTGGTGGATATGTTCTATTTCCCTATCTGGGAAGGGAACCTGCCCTCATGGATGCCAATTTGGGGTGGAAAACACTTTACGTTTTTCAACGCCATCTTCAACATAGCCGACGTAGCAATCTCTACTGGTGTGGGAATCCTAATTGTATTTAATAAGAAAGCTTTCGGGAAATAATAACGTTAATTTTAGAAATAAAATAGAAAAAGGCCACTTTATAGTGGCCTTTAGTATTATTTGTTGTGTCCCGGAGCGTGTCGTCTCGCACTTTGATCGCCCGACATTTTCTTTGCATGTCCCGGCGGGATTCTTTTTTCTTTTACTACGGTTCTGTGATGCGTATGTCTTACCACACAGTTGGTTAAAGAAAAAGCGAACAAAGCACCTAAGGCAATCGCAAGTATTTTTGTGCGTCTGAAGGTTTTCATAGTGTTAATAGGTTTTTATTTTTGCTAATATAGATTAAAATTTATAAATCGTATTTGGTGTAATGCAATAATCGAGCCGGATATCATTTTCAAAAACATCGTCAATGCATTCTTCGGCTTCAAAGAAAGATAATCCGACTTTAATCACGTCCTCCCGACATTCGGAAAGGAATCGGTCATAAAATCCTTTTCCATAACCAACCCGGTGACCTTTTGTGTCAAAAGCAAGCAAAGGCACAAAAACCACGTCGATTTTATGGGAAGGCACTTCAATGCCATCAACCGGTTCCGGAATGTTATAGGCGTTTTTCCTGATTTTAGTATTGTCTGTAAGCAGGAAGTGCGTCATTTTATGGGTAGTGAAATTGGATTTGGAAATGAGGGTTTCTTTGTCTTTTCCCGCCAGGATCTGCAGTACATATTCGGTATCAATCTCTTTTTGCTCCGCTATGGTCAGAAACAGATGAAAATAGGTCTTGCTCCAAATGTCCAGCGAAAGCAGCTTGTTGGCAATAGCCAAACTCTTGTCTTCTATTTCAAAAGATGTGAGCTTTTCTCTTATCCCTTTGTACTTCTCCCTTATTGCTTTCTTATTCATTTTTCCAGTTCGGTTGAGATGTGATAAATGGCATCGCCCTGGTACACAATTGGCGCTTCGTTCACATTGATTACATAACCCGAATTGGGCGCTTTCATTTTGTGTTCAATTTTGCCGTACGGATCGGAAATGGTCGCTAAAAGCTGTCCTTTTTCCACAAAACTCCCAATTTTGGTAAAACCGTGGAACATTCCCGAATAACGGGCACGGATCCAGCTTGATTTTTCGATATAAATGCTTTCCGTATCCGGATGGCTGGCTTTCTTTCGGTTATTGAGCATGCCTAAATGGTCCAGGACACGTTTGGCGCCCTCAATGCCTTTTTGCGTAATGTCTTCATTGATATTAATAGATTTTCCGCCTTCAAACAACAGCATTTTCACGCCGAGTTTATCACACGAATTTCGAAACGAACCCGTAATATTATTCGAGTACAAGGTAAAGGGTGCGTTGAAAATTTTCGATAAATCGCGCAATTCAGAATTGTTCGGAGCGATCCGGATTTGGGCTGCATTGAAACGGGCTGCACCACCGGCATGGAAATCAATGGCATAATCTACATGGGGTATGACTTCTTTCAGCAGATAATAGGCAAAACGACTTGCCAAGGAACCCTTCTTGCTGCCGGGAAAAACCCTGTTCAAATCACGGCCATCGGGAAATTCGCGGGTTTGGTTTACAAATCCAAAGACATTGATAATCGGTATACAGATAATTGTACCGGTTTTAGGCTTGTTAATTTTCTGAACGATAATCTGACGAACGATTTCAGTGCCATTGATTTCATCGCCATGTAGCCCTGCCGTTAATAAAACCGTTGGCCCCGGAAGCTTGGAACGCTCCACAATTATCGGGATTTTCAATTTGGTCATGGTATGAAGTTTAGCAATTTCCATGTTTATGGTTTTGCTTTCTCCTGGCAAAATGCTCTCTTTTAAAATCGTTAAAACGTTATTCCGGTAGTTCATAGCAGGTTAAAACGCTAAAATAGAAAATTAGTTTTGAATTATGAGTTATAAATTATAAGTTGATTTCTTTTGCTTTAAAGGAATTTGTAAATTTGAAACAATTACCCGATTCAATAAGTCAAATAATCCAGGAATCTAATAATCCAAAATGATCATCCCTACTTTAGAACTCCAGATCCAAACCCTGCCCGACAGCCCTGGGGTGTATCAATATTATGATAAGGAAGGGAAAATCCTGTATGTCGGCAAAGCCAAAAACATTAAAAAAAGGGTAGGCTCTTATTTCAATAAAGTCCACGACAATGCCAAGACGAATGTTCTGGTAAAGAAAATCATTTCCATTAAACACATCGTAGTTCCCACCGAAACCGATGCGCTTTTGCTGGAAAACAACCTGATAAAAAAACTGCAGCCGCGCTATAACGTATTGCTGCGAGATGATAAAACCTATCCATGGATCTGTATCAAGAACGAGCGTTTCCCACGGATTTTCTCTACCCGAAAAATGATTAAGGACGGCTCGGAATACTTCGGACCCTATACAAGTTTCAAGACGGTACACACCATTTTGGATCTGATTAAGGAATTGTATCCATTACGGACCTGCACTTTCGATCTGAGCAAAGCTAATATCGACAGCGGAAAATTCAGGGTTTGTCTGGAATACCATATCGGAAACTGCAAAGGCCCGTGCGAAGGCTTTGAATCGCTGGAAGACTACCAAAAGAAGGTCAATGCCATCCGCGAAATCTTAAAAGGAAATTTCAAAGAGAGCTTAAAGGATTTCAAAAAGCTGATGGGCGAACTGGCTATGGAGATGAAGTTCGAAGAAGCACAGAAAATTAAAGAAAAGATTGAAGTACTGGAGAATTACCAGTCGCGATCCACCATTCTGAACCCGAAAATTTCCAACATCGACGTATTTTCAATAGTGTCCGATGAGGCGATGGCGTACGTCAATTTTCTGCAGATTTCCCATGGCGCGATTGTGCGTTCCCATACGATGGAAATCAAAAAGAAGCTGGAAGAAAGCGATCAGGAATTGCTGGAACTTGCCGTGGTAGAACTGCGCGAGCGCTTTCATCTGAATTCCAAAGAACTTATCCTGCCTTTTGAACTGGATTTTGGTCCTTCGTTAAAAGTCACTGTGCCAAAGTTGGGCGATAAGAAGCAAATTCTCGATCTGTCGGAAAGAAATGCAAAGTTCTACCGTATGGATCAGATGAAGCAGATGAAAATCGTGGACCCCGACCGCCATACGAACCGGATCATGGCACAAATGCAAAAGGACCTCCGGCTTTCAGTGGAACCACGCCACATCGAATGTTTTGATAACTCAAACATTCAGGGAACAAATCCGGTAGCGGCCTGCGTGGTTTTTAAAGATGGAAAGCCGAGCAAGAAAGAGTATCGTCATTTCAACATCAAAAGTGTAGAAGGGCCGAACGATTTTGCCTCGATGGAAGAAGTAGTCTACAGAAGATACAAGCGCCTTTTGGAGGAAAACCAGCCTTTGCCGCAACTTATAATTATCGATGGCGGGAAAGGGCAGTTGTCCTCGGCATTAAAAAGCATTGACGCTTTAGGATTAAGAGGAAAAATAGCCATTATCGGTATTGCCAAACGTCTTGAAGAACTTTTCTATCCGGGAGATTCGGTGCCATTATACCTCGACAAGAAATCAGAAACGCTGAAAATCATCCAGCAATTGCGAAACGAAGCCCACCGCTTCGGAATCACTTTTCATCGTGACAAAAGAAGCAAGGCAGCGATTCAGACTTCCATAGAAACCATCCCGGGAATTGGGGAAAAGACAATGATCACTTTGATAAAACACTTCAAATCGGTAAAAAGATTGTCCAAAGCAACAGAAAAAGAAATATCTGAGGTCGTAGGACTTTCAAAAGCCAAAAAAATTGTCGAATTTTACAAGGAATCCAACGACAAAAAAAACGACCCACAATAAAATGAAAAAACTTCTCACGCTGTTTTTAGTTTTTAGTTTAGTTTTTTCTGCCTTTGCCCAAGATCAAAAAAAACCCAAAATAGGAGTGGTTTTAAGTGGTGGTGGTGCAAAAGGATTGGCGCATATCGGTGTTTTGAAAGTTCTTGAAGAAGCAGGGGTCGAAATCTCTTATATCGGAGGAACCAGTATGGGTGCCATTATTGGCGGATTGTATGCTTCCGGCTATTCGGCAAAACAATTGGATTCGATTTTCAGTGTCGTAGATGCCGATGCCTTATTGCAGGATTACACGCCAAGAACTTCCAAAAATTTTTTCGAAAAACGAAATGATGAGGTGTATGCCGTCTCACTTCCTTTCAATAAATTTAAGGTTGGTGTTCCCAGTGCGCTTTCTAAAGGAATGTACAACTACAACCTATTAAGCCGATTGATGAATCACGTGCGTCACACGCGTGATTTCAATCATCTTCCCATTCCATTTGTATGTATTGCTACCGATATTGAAACCGGGGAAGAAGTGGTAATGAGAAGCGGTGTGCTGCCCAAGGCGATTTTAGCCAGTGGTGCCTTTCCTTCATTGTATTCCCCGGTAGAAATTGATGGCCGCCTGCTTATCGACGGTGGAGTCACCAATAATTATCCGCTCGAAGAAGTGAAAAAAATGGGCGCAGACATCATTATCGGAGTCGATGTTCAGGAAGGGTTAAGAGACAGAGAACACATAAGCGGTGCATCAGGTGTTTTTACGCAAATCACCAATTTCACCATGATGGAGAAGATGAATGAGAAAAGAAAGGCGACCGATATCTATATAAAACCCGACATTAGAGGTTTTACTATTTTTTCGTTTGACCTTGGGAAAGATATCATTAATAAAGGGGAAGAAGCGGCTTTTGCTGTTTATGAAAAAATTTCAAAATTGGCCGTTGGCGATAGAAAAATCCACAAAATAGAGGCGACGAAGTTAACCGATACTTTGAATATTAGTGAAATCAAAATCAACAAACTTAAAAATTTCACGCGACCTTATGTTTTGGGAAAATTACGTTTGAAGAACAATGCCAATATTACGTTTCAACGATTGAACGACGGTATCGGTAACCTTAATTCCACGCAAAACTTCAGTGCGATCTCCTATAGTTTTGAGAAAGTAGGAGAAAAAGACGAACTGCGCATGGAATTGGCGGAAAATCCGGTAACACGTTATCTGAAATTCGGCATCCATTACGACGGTCTTTATAAAAGTGCGGCTTTGGTGAATTACACACAGCGAAAAGTCTTCTTCAAAAATGACAATCTTTCGCTGGATATTATTTTGGGAGATAATTTCCGATACAACCTGAATTATTATTACGACAATGGTTTTTCCTGGAGTTTCGGACTGAATTCCCGTTACAACCAGTTCAGCAAAAACATCACTACGGATTACAGCAATGGAGAAGCATTGGCTTCTTTAGGTGTCGATGCGATTAATATCAATTATTCGGATTTTACCAGTCAGGTTTTCGCCCAGACCGTTTTCGCTCAAAAATTTCTGGTAGGAAGTGGGGTGGAATTGAAGCATTTGAAGATTGAATCCGAGACGCTTAGGAGTAGTGATCCAATATTGGATAACAGTAGTTACGCTTCAGTTTATGGTTACATGAAGTTTGATTCGCAGGACAAAATTTACTTTCCTAAAAAAGGATGGCATTTTTTCGGCGATTTTAAAACCTTCCTGTATTCTTCCGATTACACGAATAATTATGAGCCTTTGTCTATAGCTAAGGCAGATATTGAATTGGTGCAGACCTTTTTTAAACGTGTTGCCGTAAAAATTCAGTCCGAGGGCGGATTTGCCATTGGCGAGAGGACCATTCCGTTCCATGACTTCGTGCTGGGTGGTTACGGCTATAGCATGATTAATAATTTCCGTCATTTTTACGGCTATGATTTTCTGAGTATTTCCGGAGACAGTTATGTAAAAGGGGAAATAGCTTTTGATTATGAATTCTACAGAAAAAACCATTTTAATTTCAGTGCCAATTTCGCCAATGTAGGCAATGCCATCTTCGAAAGCGATGAATGGATTTCACAACCCACTTATAGCGGATACGCGTTTGGCTACGGCTTTGAAACCTTGCTCGGCCCCGTTGAAATCAAGCACAGTTGGTCCCCGGAAACACGCGAACACTTTACCTGGTTTAGCGTTGGTTTCTGGTTTTAGCCGGTTATAAAACCATTTAAGTAAGGTTTTTATGTGTTAATTTCCCTTTTTTTGTCACAATGTTTCAAAAAAACTCTATTTTTGGGAACTTAAAATACCAAAAACTCAATTTATGTCTATCTGGAAAAGAAAATCAATAGCGCTACTTCTGGCGGAAGCCTCAGATTCTGAAAAAGGGATGAAAAGAACCCTGACAGCATGGTCGCTTGTTGCTTTAGGTATCGGTGCTATTATCGGAGCTGGTTTGTTTGTTAGAACCGCTACTGCAGCAGCTCAAAATGCAGGACCTTCGGTTACCATCGGATTTATTATTGCAGCAATCGGATGTGCTTTGGCAGGTTTATGTTATGCAGAATTATCATCGTCTATTCCAATCGCTGGAAGTGCTTATACGTATACCTATGCAACTATGGGTGAATTTTTAGCATGGATCATCGGATGGGATTTGATTTTAGAATATGCTGTAGGTGCAGCAACAGTAGGAATCGCATGGAGCGAATACCTTAACAACCTACTGGTCAACGTCCTCCACGTCAGTCCAATTCCTTTCGAGTTCTCCCACTCACCGTTCCAGGTTTCACCGGACGGAGTAAACGGGATCATCAACCTTCCTGCTTTGTTCATTGTAGGGATCATTAGTTTATTATTGATTAAAGGTACGCAGGAGTCGGCTTTTGTAAATGGTTTAATCGTTGTTGTAAAGGTGGCGATCGTAGTTTTAATTATCGTATTGGGATGGAATTTCATCGATCCGGCAAATCATACACCGTATATTCCACAGCCATCCGTGTTTTATGACGAGCATGGAGTAGGGCATAGTTTTGGAGGAATATTAGGAATTTTGGGTGCCGCCGGTACTGTTTTCTTTGCCTTTATCGGATTTGATGCAGTAAGTACAGCCGCTCAGGAAACTAAAAATCCAAAACGCGACATGCCAATCGGTATCTTAGGATCGTTAGCAGTCTGCACAATTTTATATATCCTTTTTGCACACGTTTTAACTGGTCTTGAAGATGTTGACTTCTTCAGAACAGGTGGAAAAGAAGCTTCAGTAGCAAATGCGATAACTTCTGGTATGGGCGCTAACTACGAATGGCTGGCACAGTTTGTGACGGTAGCTATTTTAGCTGGATTCTCATCAGTAATCTTAGTGATGTTATTAGGACAATCGCGAGTTTTCTACTCCATGGGTAAAGACGGATTGTTACCAAAAGTATTCAGTGACTTACACCCGAAATACAAAACGCCATACAAAGCGAATTTAATTATCCTTGTGATTGTAGGTTTGTTCGCTGCCTTTGTTCCTGGGGACATTGTAGGAGATATGACAAGTATCGGAACATTATTTGCCTTCATCTTAGTATGTATTTCAGTAATCGTACTTAGAAAAACGCACCCGGAAATGAAACGTGAATTCAAAACACCTTTCGTGCCTTTGGTTCCTATCTTAGGAGTGGGCGTTTGTTTGGCAATGATTTACGGATTAGGCTGGACTAACTGGGCACGATTAATCGGATGGTTGGTCATTGGATTTGCAATCTATTTCCTTTACGGAAAGAAAAACAGTAAACTAAACAACGACGAAGGAGAAGAATAATCCCTTCCCGTTTTATAACAAAAACCCAAAAAGAACTTCTTTTTGGGTTTTTTTATTTTATATATTTTCCAATAAAAATTCCGATATTTGTGTTATGATTACATCATGGCCAGGCTTATTAGGTTTACTTAAATTCCTCATCAAGAGAAATCCTGAGTGAGAAGGCGTTTTGTTTTGGAACTAAAGGTCCTTAAAAACGACTGTGAATATTAATTTGAAACAAAAAATTATGCCGATATATCATAAACTTGGGGAGTTTCCTCAAAAAAGACACGTACAATTCGAGAAGCCCACTGGAGGCTTATACTACGAACAGCTTTTCGGAACTGAAGGTTTCCACGGGCATTCCTCCCTGCTGTATCACGTACACCGACCAACGCAGGTGAAGGAGATTCTAAGATCCTATTCGGTAGAGCCGAAAATTGCTATCGATAAAAATATAAAATCATTATTGCTGAAAGGCTTCGAGCTAAAACCTGAAGACGATTTCCTTGACAGTCGCAAAGCGATGTTAGTCAACAGGGATTGTACCATCGGACTTGCGGCACCTAAAAAATCCTTACGCGACTATTTCTACAAAAACGCCGATGCCGATGAAATGCTTTTCATCCACAAAGGAAAAGGGAAATTGCGCACCATGATGGGGAATATCGATTTCCAGTATGGCGATTATTTAATCATCCCACGCGGCATGATTTACCAGATCGACTTCGAAACTTCGGATAACAGATTATTTTACGTTGAATCGTTCTCACCGTTCTATACGCCGAAACGCTATAAAAACCAATCCGGTCAGCATTTAGAGCATTCGCCTTTCTGCGAGCGTGACTTCATCCTGCCAAGCGAGATCGAAACGCACGACGAAAAAGGAGATTTCCTGATCAAAATCAAAAAAGAAGGTTTAATCCATGAAGTAGTTTACGCTACGCATCCATTTGATGTGGTAGGCTGGGACGGTTATAATTTCCCATACGGATTCAGCATTCACAATTTTGAACCGATTACGGGGCGCGTACACCAACCGCCTCCGGTACACCAAACCTTCGAAACGGCAACTTTTGTGGTTTGTTCGTTCTGTCCGCGTATCTACGATTATCATCCAAAAGCTATTCCGGCGCCATACAACCACAGCAACATCGACAGCGATGAGGTATTGTACTATGTAGACGGCGATTTTATGAGCCGAAACAATATTGAGCAAGGCCACATCACCCTGCACCCTAAAGGAATTCCACACGGACCTGCACCGGGAGCAATGGAAAGAAGCATCGGCCAGACCGTAACGCAGGAATTAGCCGTAATGGTAGATACATTCCGACCATTAATGGTAACCGCAGAAGCTATGGGATTAGATGATGGTGAGTATTATAAAACCTGGGTGGAGTAATTAGGAGCTTTATCCCGCTTTACACTGTATCTTTTTGTGAAAAACAAAAAGGATGCCGTTACAATCGGGGCTAGAACATCGAAGAAACAACAACTATTTCGGTAAATCAATTAGACGAATAACCGAAGCAACAAATAAACATTATGTCAAAAGAGATAAAATCAGTCGAATACGGACTGGAGAAAATATTCGAAGGAGCACAGGATTTCCTTCCCCTTTTAGGAACAGATTACGTTGAATTTTACGTAGGTAACGCTAAACAGGCAGCTCATTTTTACAAAACGGCTTTCGGTTTTCAGTCCTTAGCCTATGCCGGGCTGGAAACAGGGGTGAAGGACAGAGCTTCGTATGTGCTGAAGCAGGATAAGATCCGATTGGTATTAACAACAGCATTAAACAGCAGTTCGCCTATCGGAGAACATGTAAAAAAACATGGCGACGGCGTTAAAGTAATCGCGCTTTGGGTAGAAGATGCCCGATCAGCCTACGAGGAAACTACAAAACGTGGCGCAAAATCTTATTTTGAACCCGTTGTTGAAAAAGATGAAGATGGAGAAGTTGTACGTGCCGGGATCTATGGTGCTTACGGAGAAACGGTATTTATTTTTGTGGAACGTAAAAATTATAACGGAATCTTTTTACCCGGATACAGTGAATGGAAATCGGATTACAATCCAGAGCCTGTTGGATTAAAGTATATCGACCATATGGTTGGAAATACGGGCTGGAACCGAATGAATGAAGCGGTGAAATGGTTTGAAGATGTAATGGGATTCGTGAATTTCCTTTCCTTTGACGATAAGCAAATCACAACGGAATATTCCGCTTTGATGTCTAAGGTAATGTCCAATGGCAATGGTCGTATTAAATTCCCTATCAATGAACCAGCAAACGGTAAAAAACGTTCGCAAATCGAGGAATATTTAGATTTTTACGAGGATGAGGGAGTGCAGCATATTGCCGTGGCTACTGACGATATCATTAAAACAGTGGCTGACATGCGTTCAAGGGGAATCGAATTCTTAAGCACGCCGCCGCAGGCTTATTATGATGCAATTCCTGAACGTCTGAAAGATCATATGGATAAATTCAAGGAAGATATTCATGAACTTCAAAAGTTAGGAATCATGATCGATGCCGATGAAGAAGGCTATTTGTTACAAATTTTCACCAAGCCAATCGAAGACCGCCCAACCCTGTTCTTTGAAATTATCCAGCGAATGGGAGCAAGAGGTTTCGGTGCAGGTAACTTCAAAGCGCTTTTTGAATCTATAGAAAGAGAACAACAATTGCGAGGAACGTTATAAAAATTATACTTTTATTGACGATAATGCAAAAATTAACCTTTTAACGACTTTAATTTTGCTAATATTGTGTTAAAGTTAATTTTTTAGTTGTAATTCAGCAATAAAACCAACTACATTTGCACTCGCAAAAATGAGGAAGTCATAACCCCTCATCAGAGCGAGTAAATTTTCATAATTTATAGTTTTTTGGTTGGTTAATAGCATAAAAACTCAGTCA